>JAYFRK010000554.1:0-3515 GCA_034925975.1 Clostridium sp. | reverse complement strand
ATCTACTAGTGAGACTCAAGGACTTACATATATAGAAGCACTATCTACTGGTCTTCCAGTAATCTGTAAGTATGACCCTTGTATAGAAGGTGTCATTGAACATGAAAAGAACGGTTTGGTTTTTGACAATGAAATTGAATTCTCAAATTCTATAAAATCTATATTCTCAGATGAAAACTATAGAAAAATGTTATCTAAACATGCTGAAAGCACAGCAGATAAATACTCATCATCAAACTTTGCCAAAACTGTTCTCCAATTGTATGAAACTACTATTGAAAACTATAATACATTATTAAATCAAAATTATGCTTAATTCATTATACCGATTTATTAAACTTAAATTTTACGAACTAATAAGCCACTGAAACAGTTTAAATTAAAACCGTTCCAGTGGCTTACTACATTTTAATATCATAACTTATTTAAATCTATTTACATCTAAAGGCTATTTAACTATCTTCATCAAGTTTTTTACAGATTCTACTGCTTTATCTCTAGGCCTTACTTCTAGAATATAAATTATGTCCCTATCCTTCATTTTATTAAAATGCCAGTTGAAGTCTACATTTCCCTCTCCAACAACCTGATGATCACTCTTTCCATTATTATCATGGACATGACATGTTCTTATTCTGTCTATATGCCTTAAAAAGAACTCTACTTCATTATACTTATTTTCATAAGAATGTCCTATATCCCAGGTTAAAAATAAATCTTCTTCCTTGACTAAAAGCTCATCCAAGGTTTCCTGTACTAATTTAGCCGGAAATCTTCCTGAATTCTCAATACAAAGTTTAATCTTTCCCTTAGAATAATTCACAAGTTCTATAATACTTCCTCGTAATACATCTTTAAATTCATGGTAATACAATTCATCCATATAGGTTTTTCTATCTGTTAGTGTAAAGCAAACAGCTGGTCCAACGTGCATTGTAAGTCTACTAGCCCCTATATCATATCCAAAATCCATAACTTCCTTAATTCTAGCTATTCCAGCATCTCTAACACCCTTTTGAAGTTGAAGAAGTGAAATATCTTCAGGAGCATGAAAAGTAAGTTCTACTCCCTTTTCTTCGCTATACTCCCTTATCCTTTTTCTATCTTCATTATTAAATCCTTCGGGAAAAAATATAGGCATATTTATATTAAGCTCTACAGCCTTTAAATTATTTTTATATGCATAATCTATGGTATCAAATATATCCTTTTCCCCTGCTGATGCCGCATATCCTATCTTCATACTTAGCACCTCCCTAATGACTAAAATTATTAAAAGATTAAAGTACTGTTGTCTTTGCTTGGATTATATTATCCAAAGCTTCAAACTTTTTAAGAGATTCCTTTGATACCTCACTATCTACATTTAAAACCATTAAAGCCAGATGACCTTTTGTCTTTCTACCAACCTGCATTGTGGCAACATTTATATTTTCAGAGCCTATAATTGTACCAACTTGACCAATTACACCTGGTACATCCTTGTTTTGTACAAACAACATATATTGGCTTGGTTTTACATCTACTTCATAACCTTGTATTTCAACGAGTTTTCCTTCTTGCTTATTTGAAACTGTTCCTGAAATAGTAAACTCCTCCATATTGTTGTTGGTTATTTTGATTGTAATTAAGTTTGAATAATTGTTATAGTGTTCTTCCATTCTCTCTTGTCTTATACCTATACCGCTTTGCTCTGCTAGTACCCTGGCATTAATATAGTTTACTCTATCATTACTTATAGGTTGTAATAATCCTTTCAAGAATGCTATTTCAAATACATCTGTATCAAAATTTATTAAATCTCCCCAATAAACTATGTCTACACTCTTTACAGGTTCAGTATTTAATTGATAATATAGTTTTCCTAAGCTCTCCATAAGTGCAATGTATGGCTTAATTTCTTTAAATTCATCTCTATTGATACCTGGAAGATTTACAGCATTAGGAACTATACCACCCTTTATTCCATTTATAACTTGTTGAGCTATAGTAACACCTACATTTTCCTGAGCTTCAAAAGTAGTTGCCCCTATATGAGGAGTCACTGTAACATTTTTAAATTCATATAGTGCAGCTGAATACCTTGGTTCCTCTTCATGTACATCTAACCCAACACTCTTTATCTTTCCACTTTTTAAACCTTCATATAGGGCAGCCTCCTCCATGAGTTTTCCTCTAGCTGCATTTACAACTCTTACTCCATCTTTCATTAAGTCAACTTCACGTTTTCCTATAATTCCTATAGTCTCCTTTGTTCTTGGAGTATGAATTGTTATAATATCTGCTTCTTTTAATAAATCGTCTAATTTTTCTTTTTTCTCTACTCCATATCTTGTAAATCTATCATCAGATATATATGGATCATAGGCTATAAGCTTTACCCCAAAAGCTTTCATACGTGTAGCAACTAAGGCTCCAATTCTTCCAAGTCCAATAATTCCAAGGGTTTTACCATAAATCTCATTACCCATGAATAACTCTCTTCCCCATTTACCAGACTTTAAATATTCATCCGCAAAAGTGAAATTTCTTGATCCTGCTAATATATGAGCTATAGCAAGTTCACAAGCTGATATAGAGTTACTGTCTGGAGTGTTTGCAACTATAATACCCCTTCTAGTTGCTTCCTCCACATCTATATTGTCAACCCCATTTCCTGCTCTACCAACTATTTTAAGGTTAACTGCTTTTTCCATAAGCTCCTTATCAACTTTATTATCACTTCTTATAATTAGTCCTTCATAATCATGTATCTTTTCTAAAAGCTCTTTTCTTGGTATATCTATGCAGACATCAACTTCTACTTCCCTTTTTAATAATTCTATACCTGCATCATCAATTCTTTCTGCTATTAATACTTTGCCCTTTTCCATTTTTATATAGCCCCCTTTTAATTATTAATTGATAAACTTTAATTCATAATCTCTATTCTCTGGTCGCTAATCTCTAATCCTCAGTCGCCAGTATTCTAGTATCTACTGGCGATTGGGGACTGGTGATTAGCGATTTCTTTTAACCTTCCTAGTACCTGTCCCCTGGTGCCTGTTACCTGCTTTCCTGCTCCTACAGGCATTTTCCAAGTGCATCTAGCGTTCTGTCTATCATTTCATCGTTCACACATCCCATGTGTCCAACTCGTATCATTTTCCCCTTTAAGTTGCCCTGTCCCCCTGCTATAACTATATTAAATTCCTGTTCCATTCTTTTCTTTATTCTTGAAGCTTCCCCATCTTCTTCAATCAAGAATCCTGTAACAGTGTCGGATAAATAATTTTTATCCGTATACACTTTAAGTCCCATATTCTCTGTTCCATTTCTAAATTTATCAGCTAAATCATGATGCCTTTTATAAACATTGTATAATCCTTCTTCTTCTATCATCTTTAAAGCTTCATTTACTGCAGAAATTAATGATACGGCAGGTGTATAAGGATTCTCAGGAAGGGGCTTATCTAAAAATTTTCTTGCCCTTAAAAAATCCCAATAATATTTAGGATTATTAGACTTTTTAGCTG
>JAYFRK010000197.1:0-11785 GCA_034925975.1 Clostridium sp. | reverse complement strand
AATTATCCAGAGAAAGTATTAATATACGATTCAAAGGATAATGAAATATTAAGTTTTACATACAGTAATTTTATGCCAAATCCAGAAATACAAAAGGAAATATTCAATATGCAAAAAACTAAAGAGTAAAGGGAATATATAAGAAATCCCTGGTTTGGAGGAAATATAATGTTTAAGCATTTAAGGCCTGTATGGGCTGAAATAGACCTAGATAATTTAGCTTTTAATATGAGACAAATAAGGAGTAAGGCAAAGAGTAAAGATATTATTGCGGTAGTAAAAGCTGATGCTTATGGACATGGAGCTCTAGATATTGCGCCAGTACTTTTAGAAAATGGAGCAACTAGTTTAGCAGTAGCTGTAGTAAGTGAAGGAGTGGAATTAAGAAGAGGGGGAATAGAATGCCCTATTATGGTTCTAGGGTTTACGCCACCAAGTTTGATGGATGATTTAGTTAAATATGATATTCAGCAAACAGTATTTTCTTATAGTTATGCTAAAGAACTTTCAGCAATTGCTGAAAAAAATCACAAAAAAGCTAGAATACATATAGCTGTGGATACAGGTATGGGAAGAATAGGATTTATGCCTAATAAGGAAAGTGTAGAAGAGGTATTAAAAATAAGCAAACTGCCTAATATAGAGGTGCAAGGGATATTTTCCCATTTTTCTACTGCAGATGATAAAGATAAAGAATATACTGATTATCAACTTTCTAAATTTAATGAATTTTACGATGAATTAAGCAAAGTTGGAGTAAAAATTAAAATTAGGCATATAGCTAATAGCGCAGCTATAATTGAATTACCAAAAACACATTTTGAAGCTGTAAGGCCAGGAATAATACTATATGGATACTATCCTTCAGAGGAAGTAGATAAAAGCAATATACAATTAAAACCTGTTATGGAGTTAAAAACGAATATAGCCCACATAAAAAAGATACCTTCAGGGTATTATATAAGCTATGGAAGAAAGTTTAAGAGCACTAGGGAGACTGTTGTTGCAACACTTCCAGTTGGATATGCCGATGGATACACTAGATTATTATTTAATAAAGCAAAAGTTATAATAAATGGTCAATTTGCGCCAGTGGTAGGACGAATTTGTATGGATCAATGTATGGTAGACGTTACGAATATAAAAGGGGAAATTAAAGTAGGAGATGAAGTGATTCTTATAGGCGAAAAAGGTGGGATATCAATAAATGCAGACCATATCGCAGAAATGTTAGGCACCATTAATTATGAAGTAGTTTGCATGATAAGTAAAAGAGTTCCTAGAGTATACATAAAAGATGGAGAAGTTGTAAAAATAAGAAATTATGTGTAACTAAATTTAAGATTGGTTAGAATTACATAAGGTATAAAAGATAAAAAACCGTGGTTTTCTTTGACATTTTGACAAACATTAAAGTATAATTGTAATGTACATATTTTCTCTAGGTTAAATTAGGAGGTATTAATAACTCTATGTCAAGTTCAAAGAAATTAGTGGAAGCCCCATTAGAAGAACATAAGGATGATACTCGTAAGGAATATTTGAAAAAATACAGAAAAAAGAGTGAATTTATAAAGGACTCTTTAATACTATATATTAAAGACAAAAAAAAATTAAGCAAAATAGAAGAATTAAAAAAAGGATATATAGAAATGGCACAAATTAATTTAGACATTTGTGAAATGGGCTTTGCTGATGATATGTTAGGTTTAAAAGAATATGAAGCCAAGCTTGCGGAGAGTGATTTGCCTGATGACAATAGTAGTGAAAAGAGGAGATATATTTTATGCTGATTTAAGCCCGGTTGTGGGATCCGAACAAGGTGGAATAAGACCGGTTCTTATTATTCAAAATAATGTAGGAAACAAATATAGTCCTACTGTAATTGTGGCTGCAATTACGTCGCAGATAAATAAGGCAAAACTTCCAACGCATGTTGAAATTTCATCAGAGGAATATGGACTGAATAAAGATTCAGTTGTTTTGCTGGAACAGATTAGGACTCTGGATAAGAAAAGGTTAAAAGAAAAAATTGGCCATATGTCAGAAAAAGATATGAGAAAAGTAGACGAAGCATTATTAATAAGCATTGGATTATAAAATTAAAGGGCAGAAATGCCCTTTTTTAGTTTACATAGTGTAATTTCTTTAATATCTTGTTATAATAATAAAAGATAAAATGAAACTTAGTTTTAGATGGAGTTTTATAGATGCTAGTCATCGGATAAAAAATAGGAGGCGTTGAAAATGGCGAAAGATATTAATGAGCTAAAACAGATAGCGAAGGAAATTAGAAAAGATATCGTAACTATGCTAACAGAATCTGGCTCAGGTCATCCAGGTGGATCTTTGTCAGCAGTTGAAATCTTGACTACATTATATTTTAAAGAAATGAATGTAAATCCTGAGGATCCAAAAAATCCAGATAGAGATAGATTTGTTCTTTCTAAAGGTCATGCGGCACCTGTATTATATAGTACACTTGCTGAAAAGAAGTTTTTTAATAAGGAAGAATTAATGGGATTAAGAAAAATAGGTTCAATGCTACAAGGTCACCCAAACATGAATTATGTTCCAGGTATAGATATGTCAACAGGATCACTAGGCCAAGGAATTTCTACAGCTGTAGGAATGGCTATTGCGGGTAAATTAGATAAAAAGAATTATAGAGTGTACTCTCTTCTTGGAGATGGAGAATTGGAAGAAGGACAAGTGTGGGAAGCAGCGATGGCAGCAGCTCATTACAAGTTAGATAACTTAACTGCTTTTGTAGATTATAATAGTCTACAAATAGATGGTAGAATACAAGATGTTATGTCACCAGATCCTATAGATGAAAAATTTAAAGCTTTTGGATGGCATGTTATAAATATTGACGGGCATGATTTTGAAGCTATAATTAATGCAATAGATGAAGCTAAAAATACAAAAGAAAAGCCAACAATGATAGTTGCTAAGACAGTAAAAGGTAAAGGCGTATCATTTATGGAAGATGAAGCTGCTTGGCATGGTTCAACTCCAAATAAGGAGCAATGTGAGCAGGCATTAAGAGAAATTGGAGGTGAAAATTAATGGGAAACAAGATAGCTACTAGAGAAGCTTATGGAAAAGCATTAGCAAAATTAGGAGAAGAAAACAAAAACGTAGTTGTACTTGATGCAGACTTATCTAAATCAACTAAAACGGCTGACTTTAAAAAAGTTTTCCCAGAAAGACACATAAATATGGGTATTGCTGAAGCAAATATGATGGCAGTTGCAGCAGGACTTTCTACTTGTGGTAAAATACCATTTGCGAGTACTTTTGCTATGTTTGCATCAGGAAGAGCTTTTGAGCAAATAAGAAATACTATATGTTATCCAAAGCTAAATGTAAAAGTATGTGCTACTCATGCTGGAATAACAGTTGGTGAAGATGGAGCATCACATCAATCAGTAGAAGATATTTCACTTATGAGAAGTATTCCAAATATGACAGTAATATGCCCAAGTGATGCAGTGGAAACTGAAGCTGCTATTAAGGCAATTGCTGAGTATGAAGGACCTTGCTATGTTAGACTTGGAAGATCAGGTGTTCCTGTTATAAACGATAACTCTGAGTATAAATTTGAAATAGGAAAAGGTGTTACATTAAGAGAAGGAAAAGAGGCTACTATAATAGCTACTGGAATAATGGTAGATGCAGCACTTGAAGCCTATAATATGCTTGCAGAAGAAGGAATAAAGGTTAGGGTAATAAACATACATACCATAAAACCTATAGATTCTGAGCTTATTATAAAAGCAGCTAGAGAAACTGGAGTTATTATTACTGCTGAAGAACATAGTATAATTGGTGGATTAGGTTCTGCTGTATGTGAAATTTTAAGTGAAAATTGTCCAGCTCCAGTAATGAGAGTTGGAATTAAAGATGTATTTGGTGAAAGTGGAAAACCAGATGAATTATTAAAAGCTTATGGATTAACTTCAGAGGATATAGTTAAAGCTGTTAAAAAAGGTATTTCACTAAAATAGAGTTAAAAGAAGCATTAAATGCTGATTAGGAAGGGGTTAATTAAGCTCCTTCCTTTTTTAAATATAAATAAAGTGAAATTGTTAATATGGATATAGTTTGTTTTATTTGGAAAACTAATTTTAGATTATAAATACTTATGCTGATACGGGGGTGGCTTTATGAAGGAAAAAATTAAAGAATATGTTTTGATTACAATTGGATTTTCAATATTAGCTATAGCTATTAAATTTTTCTTAGCACCTAATAAGATAGCTGCTGGAGGTATAAGTGGTATAGCGATAATAATAAAGCACTTTATTCCTTCTGTAAGTATTGGAGTATTGATGCTTTGTATGGATGCAGTGCTATTTACAGTAGCAGTTATAGTAATAGGTGGTAAGTTTGGCGCAAAAACATTGTATACTTCTTTAGGCTTATCTGGATTAATTGCTATTTTAGATAAGTTTATTCCTTCAAATGTGGCTGTGACTCATGATTTACTTTTAGCTACAATATTTGGTACATTTATTTCAGGTATTGGTATGGGGCTTGTATTTAATCAAAATGCATCTACAGGTGGTACAGATATAATAGCAAAGATAATAAATAAATTTGTACATATAGATATAGGAAAATCGCTACTTATGGTTGATCTTGTAATAGCTGTAATAGGAGGAATTATTTTTACTCCAGAGCTAGGCATGTATGGAGTGATGGCTGTAGTTTTAAATGGATTTATGATAGATACAGTAATTGAGGGATTAAATACATGTAAAGCTATTATGATTATGAGTTCACAAAATGAATTAATAAATCAATATATAATTAAAGAATTAGATAGAGGATGTACTATGTTTGATGGCAAAGGAGCATATAGCGGCAATAATATAAGTGTTTTATATACTGTATTAGACAGAAAACAGTTTATAAAATTAAAAAATTATATTAAAGAGATAGATAAAAAAGCATTCATCACTGTCAGTGAAGCACATGAAGTTTTAGGTGAAGGATTTAAAGACATAGTTGAAGATTAGAATAAATATTCATAATATATTAATTTAAATTTGTCTATATTATGTTATAATAATACATGTAATATTTCTATACAAAAGAAACTAGAATAGGAGAAAATTATAGCATGATAGAATTTAGGAATGCAACTAAAATATATGACAATAATGTTTTTGCGCTTTCTAATATAAATTTAGATATAGACAGAGGAGATTTTGTTTTCTTAGTAGGACCAAGTGGTGCAGGTAAGTCAACATTTATTAAGTTACTTTTTAAAGAGGCTGATCTAACTACAGGGAGAATAGTTGTTAATGATGAAGATATAACTAAAATTAAGAATAATAATATACCTTATTATAGAAGAAAAATAGGAATGGTATTTCAAGATTTTAGATTGATACCAACATTAAATGTATATGAAAATGTTGCTTTTGCAATGAGAGTTGTAGAAGCGTCAGAAAGAGAAATGAAAAAAAGAGTACCTATGGTATTGGCTATGGTAGGGCTATCCAATAAGTTCAAGTGTTTTCCAAGTGAACTATCTGGAGGACAACAACAAAGGGTAGCAATTGCAAGAGCTATTGTAAATAATCCTTCTTTAATAATTGCAGATGAACCAACAGGAAATTTAGATCCTGATACATCTTTAGAAATAATGAAAATACTAAGTGATATCAATCGTGCAGGAACTACTATTATTATGGCAACCCATGATAAGAGTATTGTTGATATTATGAAGAAAAGAGTTATTGCTATTGAAAAAGGTGTTATAGTAAGAGATGAGCAGAGAGGTAGATACGGCTATGAAGATCACTAGTGTAAAATATTCTTTAATTGATGCTTTGAAAAGTTTAAAAAGAAACAAAACATTAAGACTTGCTTCAATAATTACTGTTTCATTAACTCTTTTGATGTTTGGTATATTTTTGCTAGCAATGTTAAATGCTAATGAGGTTATAAAGAGCGTAGAGTCTAAACTAGAGGTTTCTGTATTTTTAAAAGAAGATGTTAAGCAGAGTGAAAAGGAAAATATTCAAAACGTATTGAAAGGTACAAATGGTGTTCTAGAAGTAAATTATGTTACAAAGGATCAAGCTCTACAAAAATGGAAAGAGCAACTTGGAGAAGAAAATAAGGATTTAGTTCAAGGTTTTGATAAGAAAAATCCATTACCAGAATCATTTACAGTAAGGTTACAGAATGGAGATATAGTACAAGCTGTAGTTGATAATACTAAAAACTTACCAGGAGTTTATAGAGTAGTAGCTAATGAAGATTTGGTAAATAGAATATCATCACTTACTAAAGGAATCAAGTGGGTTGGACTTGCAGCTTTATTTATATTGGTACCTATATGCTTACTTCTAATAGGAAACACTATTAAATTAGCTGTTTATTCTAGAAGAAGAGAAGTTAATATAATGAAATTTGTAGGTGCTACAGATTGGTTTATAAGATGGCCTTTTATAATAGAAGGCGTAATAATAGGATTGGTTGGCTCACTTATATCAGGAGTATTACTTAACTATTCTTATAAGTTTATTTACCATAAACTTTCATCCACTATAATTATGCTTAATTTAGTAACACCAAAATTTTTCATAATGAATGTATTATGGGTATTTGTCCTCACAGGTGTTTTAATTGGAGGACTTGGAAGTATACTATCTATTAGAAAGTTCTTAAAAGTATAAGCATTTCTATTAAAAGGTTGGCATATTATGGCCAACCTTAATATTTACGATTTTTTTAAAAAAGGTATAATTATTGAACCATTAACGTAAAAATATAAGTAATACTAGGGCAAGAGGTGATGTTAATTGGATTATAAAGACATAAATGAAAAAGAAAAACAACATAAGTCTAGAGATAGTAAAGTTATATGGGCATTAATAGTTGTTTTAATTATCGTTTTGACAAACTTTACAACTTATATGGTAGGGACTAGATTGCCTGTGAAAGGTACAAGAAGAATAAGCGAAAGTACATACCAAGATTTTATGCAATTTAAGAAATTGTTTATTGTTAAACAAAATCTTGAACAATTTTATGATGGGAAAATTGATGAAGCAGCTCTAGTAGATGGAGCAGTAAAAGGTATGACAGAAAAATTAAATGATCCATATACTGTTTATATGAATAAAGAGGAGTACAAAGATTTCAGCACACAAACAGAGGGGAATTATGTAGGGCTGGGATTACAAGTGGGTATTAAGGATGATAAAGTAGTAGTTATAACAGCATTTGAAGATTCACCTGCAAAAAAGGCTGGAATTTTAAGCGGAGATATAATTGAAAAGGTGGATGGAATGAAGGTAACTGCTAAAGAATATGAAAAGGCAGTTACTATGATGAAGGGTGAAAAAGGAACAGATGTAACAGTAACTATAAGCAGAGAGGGAAAAGGAACTTTTGACGTAAAGATGAAAAGGGAAGTTATTACATTAACAACTGTTACTGGTGAGATGATAGATAATAAAGTAGGTCTTGTAACAATAACTGTTTTTGATGAACATACAGACGCACAATTTACTAAGGTAGTTAATGATTTGAAGAGTAAAGGTATGGAAGCTATGGTATTAGACTTGAGACAAAATCCAGGTGGCTGGCTTACTCAAGCTATTAATATTACATCAAAATTTATTCCAAAGGGAAAAGTTATTGTTTCAACAGAAGATAAGTATAAGAACAAAGAGGAGTATAAATCTAAAGGTGGAGATTTAATTGGTATGTCGCTTTCAGTGCTAATAGACGGAGGAACAGCTAGTGCTTCAGAAATTTTTGCAGGAGCTATTAGGGATTATAAAGCAGGCACAATAATTGGAGAAAAAAGCTTTGGAAAAGGTATAGTTCAAAGTGTGCTTTATGAGAAGAAATATGGGTTTGGAGATGGAACAGCTCTAAAAGTGACTACATCAAAGTATTACACACCAAATGGTGAAAACATACACCACAAGGGAATACAACCTAATATTGAAGTAAAGTATCCAAAGGAATTATTAAATAAACCATACAACAAAGATAAAGATCCTCAATTAAGTAAAGCCTTAGAGATAGCAAAACAAGGTTTAAAGTAGAGAATAAAGAAAGGGAGAGGAGAAATAATCTTACATGAGTATTGCATTAAATGCATTAGAGGCTACTGCTTATGCTATAGTCAAACCGCCTTATGTATTTATTTTAATAATTTTTGCTATAATATTTTATAAGCAAAATAGAAAAATTGTTATGATTCAAAAAATGATTATTGGAGATAATCTAAATTCTCCATTTGAACTTACAATTTCAGAGATAATGTTTGGATTATTTGCAGGAATTATTGGAAGTATTATGTTAGGGTATCTAGGAGTAAGTTTTAGTGAAAATACATCTATAGAACTGATATTTTTACTATCTGTATTCTTAATGTTTATTAATCCAAAGTTTATATGTTTTTCATATTCAGGAGCTATTTTAGGCTTTATAAGTATTTTGCTAGAAATTATGAAAGGGATGTACAATACAGATGTAACAGCTTTAAGTTTTTTAAATATAGATGTAGTAGCTCTTATGACCTTAGTGGCAGTATTACACTTTATTGAAGGCATTCTTGTTATAATTGATGGAGACAAGGGAGCAATACCTGTATTTACTAAAAAAGATAACAAGATAATTGGAGGATTTGCTCTTAAAAGATATTGGGCAATTCCTGTGGCTGTTGCGTTGATTGTAAATTCTAGATCATATTCTATTGATAGTATAATCTCTCTTGGAAACTGGAATAGTTGGTTAAAGCCAACTACTCCAATTGAACTTATTAAAGATGCTGCTATACTGTTAATGCCCTTTTATGGTGTTATAGGATATAGTAGTGTTACATTTACAAAAACTAAAAAGGAAAAGTCCATTTCATCAGGAATTATGATAATGTTGTACAGTGTTTTATTATTTATATTTGCTAGACTAGCGGTTTTAAATATATTTTTTAAGTTGTTTTTAGTGATTTTTGCGCCAGTAGCTCATGAAGCTATGCTGTACATACAAAGGTACAGAGAGGTAAAGCAAGAACCAAAATATGTGAGCAATGAAAATGGAATGATGGTTTTAGAAGTTGCACCTAATTCACCAGCTTCACAAATGGGAATTAGAAGTGGAGATGTAGTAATTGAAGTAAATCATAAGAAAATATTTAGAGAAGATGATATAAAGAAAACTATAATAGAAGCTTCAAATATTGCCTGGTTTAAAATAAAAAGAGCAGCAGGTAATCTGGAAGAAATAAGATATAGGAATACAAATAATTCTAAGAGACTGGGTATTGTATTTGTTCCTATAAATATTCCAGATGAAAATACAGTTGTAAAAGTAGATGGAAATAAATTTAGCGATATTTTAGAAAATATGAAAAAAAAATAAGGATAAAAGGAAAAACGCTGGTCTATCGGCGTTTTTTATTATATAGAGAATTATAAAATTACTCTTTTGTGAATAATTTTATAATTTTCATATTGTTTGTAAAATATATTGACATTAAATTTATTAAAGGATAAAATTTATAGGAACGAACTAATGTTCATAGGAGATGGATAAATGGGAGAATTTAAAATACATTCTAAATTTAAACCTACAGGAGATCAGCCTGAGGCTATAAAGAGTATAGTAGATGGAATTAAAAAAAATGAAAAGTTTCAAACTCTATTAGGTGTAACTGGTTCAGGTAAGACTTTTACAATGGCTAATATTATAGAAAAAGCACAAAAACCTGCATTAATACTGGCTCATAATAAGACTCTTGCAGCTCAGTTAACATCAGAATTTAGAGAGTTTTTCCCAGAAAATTCTGTGGAGTATTTTGTATCATATTATGATTACTATCAGCCTGAAGCATATGTGCCACAGACAGATACTTTTATTGAAAAAGATGCATCTATAAATGATGAAATTGATAAGTTAAGGCACTCTGCTACATCAGCGTTATTTGAGAGAAAAGATGTTATTGTAGTTGCCTCGGTTTCATGTATATATGGCTTAGGTAATCCAGAGGAATATAAAAAATTAACTGTATCATTAAGAGAAGGAATGCAAAAAGACAGAGATTCAGTAATGAGACAGTTAGTAGACATACAATATGAAAGAAACGAGGTTAACTTTGTCAGAGGAACTTTTAGAGCACGAGGAGATGTATTAGATATATTCCCGGCATCTTCTAGCAGCATAGGGGTTAGAGTTGAATTTTTTGGAGATGAAATAGATAAAATAAGAGAATTTGATGTACTGACAGGAAATATTGTCAATACTAGAAAACATGTTTCTATATTTCCAGCATCTCACTTTGCTACTTCAAAGGATAAGTTAGAAATAGCCATTAAAAGAATTGAAGAAGAACTAGAAGACAGAGTTAAAGAACTAGTGGCACAAGATAAGTTGCTGGAGGCACAAAGATTAAAGCAGAGAACAAATTTTGACATAGAAATGATAAGAGAAGTTGGATATTGCAGCGGTATAGAAAATTATTCTAGAGTGTTAGATGGAAGAGCACCAGGGACCTCTCCTCAAACATTAATAGATTATTTCCCGGGAGATTTTTTGCTATTTATCGATGAAAGTCACGTTACTTTACCTCAAGTTCGTGCTATGTATGGAGGAGATAAGTCCAGAAAAGACAATTTAGTAGGGTATGGATTTAGACTTCCATGTGCTTATGATAATAGACCATTAAAGTTTGAGGAGTTTGAGAGAAAACTAAACCAAACTATATTTGTAAGTGCTACACCAGCAGCTTATGAGCTTGAACATTCTACAAATATAGCAGAACAAATTATAAGACCTACTGGGCTTTTAGATCCAGAAATAATTGTAAAACCTGTAAAAGGACAAATAGATGATTTATATTCAAGTATAAGGGAAACAATTGATAAGGGTTTTAGAATTTTAGTAACAACTCTTACTAAAAAGATGTCAGAGGACTTGACAGATTATCTTAAAGAGATGGGAATTAAGACAGAATATCTTCATTCAAGCATTGATACTATAAAGAGAATGGAGATAATAAGAGATTTAAGAAAAGGAGAATTTGACGTATTAGTAGGCATAAACCTTTTAAGAGAAGGATTAGATATACCAGAAGTTGCTCTAGTTGCAATATTAGATGCAGATAAAGAAGGTTTTTTAAGGTCTGAGACATCTCTTGTACAAACAATAGGTAGAGCTGCTAGAAATTCTGAGAGTAAGGTTATAATGTATGCAGATAGAATTACTCAAGCTATGAAGTCGGCAATTAGTGAGACAAATAGAAGAAGAAAAATTCAAATGGAGTACAACGAGAAGAATGGAATAGTTCCAAAAACAGTTTTGAAAGACATAAGAGAAGTGATACAGACTAAAGTGTCAGAGGAAAAAGAAAAGTATAATCTGGATGAGAATACTGAAAAGCTTACTAAGAAAGATATAGAAAAAATCATTACTAAGTATGAAAAAGAAATGAAACAGGCAGCAAAGGAATTGCAATTTGAAAGAGCAGCAGAGCTTAGAGATGAGATTTTGAAGCTGAAAGAAAAACTTTAGATTAGATACCTTAGAAGGATACTAAGGAAAGGAGCAACAAAAAGGTGAAGGATAAGATTTTTATAAAGGGCGCTAAAGTTCATAACTTGAAAAATGTTGATTTAGAAATACCTAGAGATAAGTTGGTGGTTTTCACTGGACTTTCAGGATCAGGTAAATCCTCTTTAGCTTTTGATACTCTATATGCAGAAGGTCAAAGAAGATATGTAGAATCGTTATCTGCATATGCAAGACAATT
>JAYFRK010000550.1:0-5867 GCA_034925975.1 Clostridium sp. | reverse complement strand
TTAAAATAAATAAAATTAAAGTATATTTAAATGATTTCTTCATCTTTAATGGATACACTCCTTATAGTGTAGTACTATATCTCATTATTATATATCTTTTTAAGAATAAAAGGAAGAAGAATATTTATTATTCAAAAGGTTTAATTCCGAGAGCTCTGTAGAACTCATAGTCTATATCGTGAGAATTTGTGAGTTTATTGTCTTTTTTAAACTTTAGTATACATTCTTTCATACCTTCACCATAAATTCCGTCTAAGTATCCTTTATAATATCCTTTGTCTTTTAGCAATCTTTGAACTTCGTATACATCAGAACCAGTATCTCCAGGGATTAAAGTTCTAAATCTACTGCCAAATGGACCGTAAGGTCCTCCGTATATTACTACAATGGTGCCATAATCTACATACTTATAAAGATCCTCCACATCTTTATTTAACATTCTTATGCATCCATGAGAAGCTGAACTTCCTATGGAACCAGGTTTATTGGTACCATGAATTCCATATCTTCCCCAGGGGACATTAAGACCAAGCCATCTGGTGCCAAAGCCGCCGCTCCATTGAGATTTATTGATAATTTTCCAAGTACCCAGTGGGGTGGGAGTAATATCTTTTCCGCTAGCTATAGGGTAGGTTTTAAAGACATTATTTGTAGTCTTATCTAATAAATATAATCTTTTTTCAGGTATGTCTATTAAGATAGAATATTTATTTTTATCATGAATGTTTGGCATATAGTACTTAATAGTATATTCTCTTAGGCATATGTAAGATATTATACATAAAGTCAATATCATAGAGGTAACTAAAGATATAAAAGTTCGGTGTTTCATTTTATACACTCCAATGAAAAAATAAAATATATATTTATTTCTATGCGGCATTTGTTCAAAGTATAATAAAATAAAAATTTTATTATACAGATAAGGAGATTTTATTCTTTTATATAGTATTTAGCATAAAATTATTGTAGCAAATAATTTATAAGGAGATAATGATAAGTTGACTTTAACTGGAATTTTTGAATTTTATGATAGATATTTTAACTATGGAAAAAGTATAAATTCAAAGGAAAATAAGTATTTCTATTTAGCAATAAGAGATTTTATTAAAATACTAAAAAAGAGTACATGTTTAGATTATAAAAGCACCATTGAAGATTATATTAGTAGTAAATGTAATAATGATATTGCAATAAAGTTTTTAAGGAATTTTGAAAAATTTATTTATTCCCGGGGGTCTAAGTTTTTATTTGAGTTAGAGTTTTGTGAGGCATATATTATAATAAATAAAGGTGAATTAGAAACAGCTAGAAAGGGAATAAAAATTCCTTTTGTATATTTATTAGACAAAAATAACTTAGATTGCATATTGATAACATACTTTACATCTGGAAGTATGCTAAAGGAGACTGAAGTATTTAAAGGATTAATAAGTAGTTTTAAAATAGATAAAAGTTTTCCAGAGAATATTGAAAATATAGTTTATTGGGATGTAAGCTCAGGAAAAGAAAGTAAGATAAATTATAAAAAAGTTAAAGAAACTCCAAAAGGCAATTTATTAGCAGTTATCAATCAAATATAAAAGAATAAAAAAGGCCCTTGAAAGGTTAACTTTCCAGGGCTTTTCAACTATTAAATCTTAAAGTGATTTACTTTGCTTTCTAGGGTCTCAGATACATATTTTAAGCTATGTGCATGATTAGTAAATTCATTTATTGATGATAAAAGTTCTTCAGTTGAAGCAGATGTTTCTTCAGTGCTAGCAGCATTTTCTTCAGCCAGTTCTAGAATGTGGTTCATAAGAATTACAATTTCATCCTTTTTAACATTCATATCATTATTTTGAACTTTTATTTTATATATATCATTTGATAAAGCGCTAACTTTTTCGGATAGAGATGCGAAAATTAACTCTGTATCCTTTAAAATTTCATCTTGCTCCATACCAATACAAGATGCTTTATTCATAGAATCTACTGCTTCTTTAGACTTTAATTGAATATCTTCAATTAGTTTGCGAACATTTTCTGTAGAATCTGCTGATTGTTCAGCTAATTTTTTAATTTCTTCTGCAACTACAGCGAAGCCTTTGCCATATTCACCTGCTCTTGCTGATTCAATGCTGGCATTTAAGGATAAAAGTTGAGTTTGAGCTGAAATTTTATTAATTGTATCTATTATTACACCTATTTCTTGAGAGCTTTTATCTACAGTTTTAATTACTCTTTCTACATCTTCTCTAGCAATAGAACTTTGCCTTGATTTGTCTAATAAAAGGCTTACTGTATCAATACCTTTCTCATTTAACTCACTAACTGTGTTCATATCATTTGTTACATTATGTACAGAGGATGAAATCAGATCAATACTGGCAGCTAATATTTTAAATTTTTCTGTACCATCTCCAACATCTTTAGTTTGCCCATATGTAGAATTTGCAATTTCTTCTATAGCTTTTGACATTTCACCAGTTGCTATGCTTGTATTTTGTGCTATTTCTAATAATGAATCAGAAGCCTCTATCAGTGTTCCAGTGGAAGTTGATATCTGTTTTATTAAGCCTGAAATGCTTTCTATCATAATATTAAATGCATTTGCAAGGACTCCTAGTTCGTCTTTGTTTTTTATATTAATTTTTTCTACAGTTAAGTCATAATTAGAAACTGTGGTAGATGTCTTTGCAATTTTTTCTATAGGTTTGGAAATACTTTTAGATAGAAATATTGCTACTGAGGCAGCTATTAGTAATATTATTAGCGAAACTACAGATAAAGTAGTACGAAAGTCTTTTAAGGCTTCATAACCTTTGCCGGCATCATAGTCTACACCTACAAAACCTATTACTGTGCCGTCATTATCTTTTAGAGGAAAGTAAGAAGAGATTAAAGCACCATCTTCATCTACTTCTATTTTATTGGAAGTATAAGGAATGCCTTTATACACATCGTCAAAACCAGGATAAATGTCTATGGAATCACCTATATCTTTAGGTTTATCAGAAACATCTAAAACATAAGTATATTTTCCATCTGCATTTCTTTTTATGATATATATAAATCTTGAACCGGATATTTCTTTTATATATGAAAGTTTTTCTTTTAATTTTTTATAGGACTGTTTTTGTGAATCTTCATTACTTATGAATCCTTTATATTCATTGATGTTAATGTTCTCTGAAGCTCTAGAACAGATGTCGGAAGCTAAGTCACCAGAAGTATGTACTAACATATTATAGCTTTTTTTATAGGATATAAGGAAGAGTATTGATATTATTACAAAAATGTTAATTAGAAATATTAGGGTGATTTTTCTACTAAGTTTTCCTGAAATGTAATACTTAAGCATTTTTTAATCTCCTTTTTCGTTAAGCGTATAAGTGAAATTTTTAAATTGTGAATATAAATATTTTTGAGTAAATATAGATAATTTTAATTGTGTGGATTATTGACGTAAAATGTGAAGAAAATTAATCTTTAGTCAAAAAAATACAACAAGTATATTATAAAATATTTTTTCTGTTTATACTACTATTTGTTATACATATATTATAGTTATTTTTATTTGTATAGGAGAATTTTTATAGGTTAAATTAATATTAGTTAAATACAAATAAAAACTAGGAGGATAATTATGCATAACAATAAGAATCATATGAAGACTAAGAAAAAAAGTAATGCTGAACTTAGAAAAATCTTCTTTCATAGTGGTGGTGATATAGGAATAGAAAATGGGGTGAAAATAGATTCACAATCAAATAAAAATGGAAATAATAAATAGAATTAATTATTATATATAAATAACTTTAATGGTTCTTTATATTAGTGAATTGTACTTATAAAAACCGCTAAATAAATTTTTTATTTAGTGGTTCTGTTAATTTTAAGATTCTTTTCAAATAAAGGTATATAATTTATATTAAAGAAAATTAAATTTAAGTATAAAATTTGTAATAGATTTATGCCGTACTTTTATCAATATATTATAAAATATATAGCTTTTTAAAGACAACAAAAGATAATATATCAATATCATTAAACTATCCAAAAGAAAGGATGCGTTTCTAAGGGTGAAGAATAAAAAAGCTAAGAGGTCTAATTTTTTTAATCATAACTATACAAATTTTACAGAACATTATATTGCTAATGAGGCAAATTACTATGGAATCAATAGTAAAAGCGTTCTTGAAAGACATATATGGATATACGAAATACACTCCCAAATACAGAAAAGGTTAAAGGACAGGTGTATTTTAAAGGGAGGTGCCTGTGCCCAACTATACATTCCACTATGGGAACAGAGATGTACGGAGGATTTGGATTTGTACACAAATCTAAGTCATAATAAATTAAAATCAGAGTTAAGCCAGATTGTAAAAGAATTAAATTCAAGTAAGCTACAATCAAAGATCCATGAATATATTCCTAGAAGTGTAATATTACATGGGAAAACTATGCCTATTACAACATTTATTTTTAAGCTGCCATTTATTTATAAGGAAAGTAAGAAATCCATAACTTCTGAATTAAAAGTAGATTTTTTACACATAGACATAAATAAACTGGATATTAATTCGGTAAATAATAGCAAGGTTTTAGGTTTGGATTTAAAGTATTCCCCTATTTGCATATCTGCATATTCCATTATTGGAGGAAAACTTTTGACTTTTGCTGTGAATACTATAGGAATAGAGCGGTTTAAGAAAGATAAATTATATAAGAATGTATATGATTTATTCTACCTAATTAATAGATATAATGATGTGGAGAGTTTAAAGCAGATAGGTGATACCCTTAAAAAAAACATAGGTGTGGAATTCCATATAAAAGGGATTAAAACCATAGATTTTGAAATTATCATAGAAGATATACTTGAAGAATTGCACTTTCTATCCATAGAAAATTTAAGAGATTCGTATATTGGACCTTCAGAAAGATTTAATGACTTTCAAAACAACTATATTCAATATGATATAAAAAGTAAGTTAACCTTTGATCAATGGGGAATTATGACTTCACATTTGTTTATGTGGGTTTATGCATTAAAATATTACTTAATTAATGATGACACTAGTAAAATTAATTTGATATGTGATGTTTTAGTAGAATATGAATATTATAATAGATTAAATGAAAATGAAAGGTTAAAATATTTAGATGATATTATAAGAAAATTGAAAGAGGAGAAGAAATCACTTATTTATAATTTAATTGAAGAACCTTTAAGGCTTATTTATTTATATTTTATTTACTTTAAATTATAGGACTAAGGGATAAAATATATAAGTTTTAACTATTCTTTTGTAGTAAAAAATGTGTTATTATTCCATAGTAAGCTAATAATTGACGAAAAGAGGTATTATTTATGGAGGATAAAGCTTCTAATAAAGAACATTTTAAAGCTATGGGATTACTTGTGATTACAGCAATTTTGTGGAGTTCAGGTGGAATACTAATAAAGTTAGTAAATTGGAATCCTATTGCTATAGCTGGAATGAGAAGCGGAATTGCAGCAATACTTATGTTAGCTATAATTAGAAAACCAACATGGAAATGGAGCCCAGCTAAAATTGGAGGAGCTATATCATATGCATCAACAGTAATACTTTTTGTAATGGCCAATAAAAATACTACTGCAGCTAATGCAATATTACTTCAATATACAGCTCCTATATACATAGCTATATTTGGAAAGTTTTTTTTGGATGAGAAAACTGAATTTATAGATTGGATTTTTATTGGAATTATTATTGGAGGAATGGTATTATTTTTTGTTGATGATATAGGTGGTGGAAGCTTAAAAGGAAATATGCTGGCAGTCTTAAGTGGTGTTGCTTTTGCTTTTAATGTAATATTTATTAGAAAGCAAA
>JAYFRK010000329.1:0-3019 GCA_034925975.1 Clostridium sp. | reverse complement strand
AAGAAGCATTTTAACACATTTAAAGAGATGAAAGATAGAAATCTAGAATTTAAAAGTTTAAAAAATCATAATTATAGTACTTTAAAAAGTATTTTTCAAGACAAGAGAGAAGAAAAAATAATTGGAAGTCTATCAGATCTTCAAACTAGTATATATTTAACAGCAGCAAAGGATGAGAGGGATGCCATAGAATCCTATGAAAGAATTTTAAGTGAAATTGAAAATGAACAGGAAAAAAAAGCAGTATTAGAGATAATCAATGAAGAGAAAGAGCATTTAAGGTTTTTAGAAGAAGTTATAGAATTAATGAACAAATTAGAAAAGAATAGAGAACAATAAAAATTTAAAAATATTATTGACAAACATTAATCTTAATAATATAATTGTTAACAATAAAACTTAATATGGCTTATCAAGAGTGGTGGAGGGACTGGCCCGATGAAACCCAGCAACCGGTATATATTATATAAATTATATACAATGGTGCTAAATCCTGCAGCGAAAGCTGAGAGATGAGGATAGGGTAGATCTATTAAGACCTAAGGATATCCTTAGGTCTTTTATTTTTTTTAAAAGTTAGCAAGTTTTAAGGGGTATAGAAATAATCAGGGGGTAAGACAATGATACAAATCAAAAATGTAGAAAAGTTCTTTGGTAAGGACCATGTCTTAAAAGATGTAAGTTTAAGCATAGAAAAGGGGGAAGTATTTGGGATAGTGGGGCATAGTGGTGCAGGAAAATCAACTCTTTTAAGATGTATAAATGGCCTTGAAACCTATGATAAGGGGAACGTATTAGTAAATAATAAGGAAGTTAATATATTAAGTGAAGAAGAATTAAGAAAATTTAGAAGAAATATAGGTATGATATTTCAAAATTTTAGTCTGCTTAATAGAAAAAATGTATGGCAAAATATTTCTCTTCCAATGGAAATCTGGGGTTACAGTAAGGAAGATATGGATAAAAGAGTAAAGGAACTATTGAATCTAGTGGGACTTGAGGATAAGGCTAGGAGCATGCCAAAAGAACTTAGTGGAGGACAAAAACAGAGAGTTGCTATTGCTAGAGCTTTAACTCTTCAGCCAGAAATACTTCTTTGTGATGAGGCAACTTCTGCATTAGATCCTAAAACTACAAAATCAATTCTAGAACTATTAAGAGAAATAAACAGAAAACTAGGCATAACAATAGTAATAGTAACTCATCAAATGGAAGTTATTAAAGAAGTATGTACTAAAGTAGCACTGATGGAAGAAGGAAGAGTAATACAGTTTGGAAAGGCAGAAGAAATCTTTCTAAATCCAACCAAGGAGATGCAAAACCTTTTAGGGGAGGATGAGGTATTGCCAGAGGATGGGGTAAATATAAAGATATTTTTTCCAAAGGAATTAAGCCAAAACTGTGTAATAACATCTATGGCAAGAGAATTAAATATGGATTTTTCAATTGTTTGGGGAAAACTTGAAAAATTTAGCCAAGGTGTACTGGGGAGCTTAGTAATTAACATATCAGAGGATAAAAAAGATAAAGTTTGTTGTTACTTAGAAAGTCAAAATGTACATTGGGAGGTGTTATAGGATATGATTGAAAAAATATTGCTTCCAGCTTTAGGGCAAACTCTAGTTATGGTTATAGTTTCTACAATTTTAGCAATAATAGTAGGATTTATACCAGCTATTATTATGATAATAACAGGCAAAGATGGATTAAGACCGAATGAAGCAGTTTATAAAATTTTAGATGCTTTTATAAATATTTTAAGATCTTTCCCATTTATAGTTTTGATGGTAATACTAATACCATTTACAAGATTTATAGTAGGAAGATCCATTGGAACAGCTGCTGCTATAGTACCATTAACTATTGGGTCAGCACCGTTTGTTGCCAGAATTATTGAAGCTGCTCTTAAGGAAGTAGATAAAGGAGTAATTGAAGCAGCAAAGTCCTTTGGAGCCAGTACTTCACAGATAATATTTAAAGTTATGCTTCCAGAAGCACTTCCATCTATTATTTCTGGAATAACTCTTACTGTTATTAGTATAGTTGGATTTTCAGCTATGGCCGGTGCAATTGGAGCAGGAGGTCTTGGTGCCGTAGCAATAAATTATGGATATCAAATGTTTAGAAATGATATTTTGATAGCTACAGTAATAGTTTTAATAATTCTGGTTCAGGGATTACAAAGTATAGGAACTATTGTATATAAAAAGGTTAATAAATAGACTACTTCAATTACGTATTTTGTAGTTTATTTTGATAATAAAATAAAAAATTAATTAATATTAAGGGGGCTTTTTATATGAAAAAAAGAATATTATCAGTTTTATTAACAGGAACGTTAATTGTGGGGGCAATTACGTTAACAGCATGTGGGAGCAAGGATACTAGTGGAAAACCACAAGAAAAGAAAAATATTGTAATTGGAGCATCTCCAGAACCTCATGCTGCCATATTAGAAAAGGTAAAACCTATATTAGAAAAGAAGGGATATACTTTAGAAGTTAGAATATTCAATGACTATGTAATTCCAAATACATCAGTAGAAGATGGAAGTTTAGATGCTAATTTCTTTCAACATGTTCCTTATTTAGAGAAATTTAATAAGGAAAAAGGTACTCATTTAACTTACACAGCAAAAGTTCATTTAGAACCAATGGGAGTATATTCACAAAAGGTAAAAGATTTAAAAGAACTAAAGGATGGGGCAATTATAGCAGTTCCTAACGATCCTACAAATGAAGCTAGAGCACTAAGGCTATTAGAAAAGCAAGGAGTATTAAAGTTTAAAGAAGGACAGTTAGTAACTAAATTAGATATTACTGAAAATCCTAAAAACATTAAAATACAAGAATTAGAAGCAGCACAGCTTCCAAGAACCTTAAAAGATGTAGATGCAGCAGTTATAAATACCAATTATGCATTACCAGCAGGGTTAAATCCTCTTAAAGATGCACTTGCTATAGAGGATAAAAACTCTCCATATTCCAATGTTATTGCTGTAAAAGAAGAAAATAAAGAT
>JAYFRK010000201.1:0-1951 GCA_034925975.1 Clostridium sp. | reverse complement strand
CTTCTATAATACATCCAGAACCAGAAGCTCATGAAATGTTTCCAATTGGATTTGATCCAAAGAAAAATATAGCAGCAGAATATCACATGAATGTAGGAGATGTAGAAAAAATATTAAGTGAATGTGAGTATGTAGTAAGAGATACATACTACACACAAGCTCAAGCCCATGTAGCGTTAGAAACTCATACATCTTTAGCTTATGTTGATCTTCAAGGAAGGCTTACTATTATATCCTCTACTCAGACTCCATTCCATGTTAGAAGAATAGTAGGGGAAGCATTAGATTTGCCTATAGATAGAATCAGAGTCATAAAACCGAGGATTGGTGGAGGATATGGAGGAAAGCAAGGACTACATGGGGAATTTTTAGTGTCACTAGTAGCTCTTAAAACTGGAAAACCAGCAAAACTTATTTATACAAGAGAAGAGGTTTTTGAAGCTAGTTATTCAAGGCACGCTATGAGGTTTAATGTGGCCATTGGAGCGGATAAAGAAGGTAATATAAAGGCTATTGATATGAATCTTCTATCAAATACGGGAGCCTATGGAGAACATGCTCTAACAGTTTTCATGGTTTCAGCTTCAAAAACTCTACCATTATACAATAAAGTAGATGCAGTAAGGTTCGGAGGAAAAGTAGTTTATACAAATCTTATACCAGCAGGGGCATTTAGAGGATATGGAGCAATTCAAGGTAACTTTGCGTTAGAATCAGCAGTAGACCAATTGGCTGAGGAGATTGGAATTGATCCTGTTCAATTTAGAAAAATGAATTCTATAAAAGAAGGTGAAAGCTCTCCTGTTTTCAAGATAATGGGAGAGGGTACAGAAGGAGTAGATATGGTAGTTGAAAGTTGTAAACTAGACTACTGTATAGACAGAGGAGCTGAACTAGTTAATTGGAAGGAAAAGTTCCAAAATAAAGAGGTAAATGGAAGCAAGGTTCGTGCAGTTGGAACAGCAATAGCTATGCAGGGGTCAGGTATACCTTATATTGATATGGGATCAGCTATTTTAAAATTGAATGATCAAGGATTTTTTAACCTTTTAATTGGTGCTACAGATATTGGAACAGGAAGCGATACTATACTTGCTCAAATTGCAGCAGAAGTATTAGGAGTTTCAACAAGTAAAGTTGTGGTATATTCTTCTGATACTGACTTAACTCCTTTTGATTGTGGAGCCTATGCATCAAGTACAACTTATGTGTCTGGAAATGCCGTAATAAAAACAGCAAAAAAGATGAAGGAAATGATAGAAGAAGAAGGTGCAAGAAGATTAGATGTATCTAAAGATAAAGTTATTTTTGATGGAGAAAATATTAAAACTTTAAATGGAGATAATAGTATATCATTAAAAGATTTATCTACAGAGCTTTATTATAGTAACTCTCAGAAACAATTAGTTGCCTGTGAATCCTATTTTGGAGAAATATCTCCTCCACCATTCATGGCTGCATTTGCAGAAGTTGAAGTAGATTTGGAAACTGGTAAAGTAGACTTATTAGATTACACAGCAATTGTGGACTGCGGTACGACCATTAATCCTAACCTTGCTCTTATACAAGTTGAGGGAGGATTACTTCAAGGTGTAGGTATGGCAATGTTTGAGCAAGTAAAATACAATGACAAAGGCAAATTGCTAACTAATAATCTTATGAATTATAAAATTCCTACAAGAGAAGATATTAATAAATTTACTGTGGAGTTTACTGAAAGCTATGAACCTACAGGACCATATGGAGCTAAATCCGTAGGAGAAATAGGCATAGACACTCCTCCAGCTGCTATTGCTAATGCAGTTTACAATGCTACAGGAGTGAGAATAAAAGAATTGCCTATAACTCCTGAAAAGGTGCTTATGGGTTTAAAAAATAAAGGCTAAGTTTTAAGAGATTGTTGATTTCGTATAATATCGAAAATAATTCTAAATTTAGTATAACAATTGTA
>JAYFRK010000631.1:0-7596 GCA_034925975.1 Clostridium sp. | reverse complement strand
ATGAATTTAAAAGATAATAACTTAGAAGTTGACTTAAGATATAGAGGTTTAAAAAAGGCAGTAGATTTTGCAATGGATGATGAAGAGAATTGTTACATAGCTTATAAAAGCAAAATACAATTTATAGATAATAAAGGCAAGAGCTATAATGTGTTTTCTGATAAGAATATGAATATAAATAGTATGGAATATTATAAAGGTAAATTATATTTTTCAAGCTATAATTCTGTATATAGTTATGATATACAAAAAAAGAAGCGTGAAGAGATAATTAGTGGATTACCGAATTTCGGAGATCATAAAAATAGCCTTGTTAAAGTTAATGGAGATTATTTATATATTACAATAGGTTCTGCTACAAACTCAGGTGTAGTTGGAGTAGACAATAGTTGGGTTAAAAATCATCCATTTAGTCATGATATATCACCTTATAAAATAACATTGAGAGGAATAAATTTTGATGAAGGAAAGACCGGAGCTTTCGTAAATTATGGCACAAGAAATATAGATGGACAAATTATACCAGGGCATTTCCCTGGAAATGCTTCAGTAATTATGTATAACTTACAGAATGGTGCAGCAGGCACATATGTTTGGGGAATAAGAAATGTAAATGGAATAGACTTTGATAGCAAAGGAAGAATGATAGCATCTATAGGTGGCATGGAGAATAGAGGACTTAGAGCTGTAAAAGGAGATACAGATTATATATATGTATTAAAATACAAGAATTGGTATGGGTGGCCTGATTATAGTGGAGGAGATCCAATCAGTTCTCCTAGATTTAAGGATGGAAACAATAGGAATATACCATTTATATTAGACAATCACCCTACTACAAATCCTGAAGCACCCTTGTATACACATAAAAATTTAGGAACGTTAAAAAGTTTAGCAGTTGATAAAAGTGGATTATTGGGAGATGTTGATTCTATATATTTTTATGATGATAGTGAAAGAATGATATATTCTTTAAACAATAAAGGAATTTTAAGTAAAAAAGTGGAATTTAATAGTAATAGTAAAATTTCTAGTATTAAATATGCAAAAAATCAAATTCTAATACTAGACTCGAATCTAGGGAATATGTACAATTTAAAATTAGATAAAACTGAAAAAATTTCTATGAAAAACAGACCAATTATTTATTTTTTATTAATAAGTACTATAATTATCATAATAGCTATATTAAAATATACTATTGAGGAATCAAATAAGAAACGTAAGTAAAAGTTGGAATGGAGTAATAAGTATGATAACAATAACTGAAAGAGTATTTGGAAAAACTGCAAGAGGATTTATGGTAGCTATAAATCCAATAAAGAAGCTAATTATAAAAACTCAATGTCTTGCTCATAAATATATAAATGATAGATCTATAGAAATGCTTAAAAATGAAGGCTTTATAGAAGAGTATAGATGTTTTAAAAAAAATATAAAGTATATAGATGAGGGAGTAACCTGGGCTGATCAAGATTTTAAAAGTAGCAATCACTTTTACCATTTTGACAATAGAAGAGGATTATATGGGTTTTCAAATGCTTTAGATGAGTGCAAAAAGTATTATAACTTATCTTTAAAGTATTTAGACTTAGGAGATATACCAAGGAGTATGTTTTATTTTGGAGCAGCGTGTCATCTGATACAGGATACTACAGTTCCACACCATGTTAATAATAGATTACTAAAAAGGCATAGAAATTTTGAATTGTGGATTATACAAAAGATATTAATTGGATATCATTTTGAAGCTAAAAAAGGAATAAAGAGGTACAAGGAATTAGACGAATATATAGAAAACAATGCACTTACAGCAAATTTAGCATATAATAAATTTAATAATATAAGAGATAGAGAGGAAAGATACATGAAAGTTTCCTGCATGATTATTCAAGAAGCCGAAAAAACTACTGCAGGATTTATGTTAGATTTCTATGAAAAATTGAAATATAAGGTTAAATGTTAAAATAAAAACAGGTATCAGAATTTTATATATAATAATGTAGGAAAAAATATTTCTTCCATGAATTGGAGGAAATATTTTTTTATTGTAGAAAATAGATAGTAGAGTTTAGGGCAATTTTTATGAGAGGGGGAATGGAAGATGTACAATGAAATAATAATTAATCTAGAAGAGAAAAAACTAGATGGAGATGTGTTAGATATAGGATTTAGTAACTATGGTATAGTTTATAATATATATAAATGTAATAATCAAGACTTCCAGGTAGAGTATATAAAAGAAGAAGATAAAATAAATTCTATAGAAAAAGGGATTTATGACAGCTGTGTGCTGTTTTTATCTTTTAGTGGTATAATGTTTAAAGCAAAAAGGAAGTCTTTGCTGGAGGAAATTTGCGCATACTTAAAAGAAGACGGAGTGCTACATATATGGGATATTAACAAAGGCTATGGAGAAGTATTTTCGAAAAAAATAAAAGTTATTCTCCCAGATAAAAAAAGTAAGGAAATAAGTGTTAATGATATGAATATTTTTAAAGATACATCTAAAGAAGGCACTGTGAAACTTTTAAATCAAAATTTCCATATAATTGACTGTGAATCCTTAGACTATATTTATTACATTAAAGCACAAAAGAAGAGGAGAGATTGTATTAATGAAACTAAAAGTGATGCTTGTAGGGATTAACTCTAAGTATGTACATTCAAACTTGGCCATTAGATATTTAAGAGCTTATACAAGAGATTTAGATTTTGATTGTATTATAAGAGAATTTTCTATTAATGATAGAATTGAAAAAATATTAGAGGAAATAATGAAAGAGAAGCCTCATATGATAGCCTTTTCATGTTATATATGGAATATAGAAATGGTAAAAGGTTTATCAAAGCTTATTAAATTAATTGATGAAAAAATAGAAATAATTTATGGTGGACCAGAGGTTAGCTTTAATGGCAGAGAATTTTTAGAGAAGAATAAAGGGGAGTATTTAATAGAAGGGGAAGGAGAAGAAACTTTTAAAAAATTAATAGAATATAAAATTTATGATTGGAATAACAAAAATTGCAATTTTAAAGAGGGTATATATTCCAACGAAGAAATAAACCATTCAAATGTGGATAAATTTTGCAAGAATACTGAAATGTTGATAGTTAATAAACAAACGATTATATTGCAAGAAAAAATATCTTTAGATAGTATAAAAGGATTATTTTATAAAAATAATGAAAAAGTCTTTTATAACGGCACAAAAGATAATATAGACATAAACAACGTGGTTTTTCCATATACCGAAGAAGATAATCTAGATAATAAGATAGTCTACTATGAAGGATCAAGAGGATGCCCGTTTGGATGTAAGTATTGTCTTTCTTCTGTAGATAGAAATGTAAGAATGAGAGATGTTGAGAAAGTAAAGAGTGAACTTAAATTTTTAATAGATAAAAAAGTAAGGCTTGTAAAATTTGTAGATAGAACCTTTAACTGCAGTGAAAAATTTTCAATAGAAATATGGAAGTTTTTAATAGAGCAAAATACTGAGACAAAGTTTCATTTTGAAGTATCTGCAAATATTTTGACAAATGATCAAATTGAAGTTTTATCAAAAGCTCCAAAAGGAAGATTTCAATTTGAAGTTGGAGTTCAAACCACTAATGATAAAATCCTAAGAAATATAAATAGATATGTAAACTTCAAAGATATAGCTGAGAAAGTTGAAGAAATTAAAAAGCTTAAAAATATAAGCCAGCACTTGGATTTAATAGCAGGCCTTCCAGGAGAAGATTTCCAATCCTTCAAAAAATCTTTTAATGAAGTATATTCAATGAAACCAGAAGAAATACAGCTAGGGTTTTTAAAAATATTAAAAGGTTCTCCTATGATGTTGGAGAAAGATAAATGGGGAATTGTATATTCACCATATCCTCCATACGAAGTATTAAAGACAAAGGACATAAGTTACGATGAACTTATTATATTAAAAAAAATTGAGGCTATGGTAGATAAGTATTATAATTCGGGTAAGTTTTCGACTATTTTAAAGTATTTTGAGTTAAAATTCAGTAAACCTTTTGATTTCTATTACAGCTTAGGAAAGTTTTTTGATGAAAGTGGTTACTTTGATAGAAATATATCATCACCAGATTATTATAGAGTATTTTTAGAATTTAATAGTGATAAACTAAAGGATAATAATGATGCTCTTAGGGAAATAGTGAAGTATGATTACTTAATGTTTAACAGAAAAAGATGGCTTCCAGAATTCTTAATAAGAGATACAGATAAAAAAATGATAAATAATATTAAAGAGAAATTGTATAGCACAAATAAAATAAAGTGTATAAACATTGATAAAAATAAGATACATATTGAAAAGTTTACTATGAATGTGTTACACTTTATACAAAACCATGAAATTTCATTCAAAACCTTGTATTTAGCCTATGACGAGGATAAATTTGACATTGTAGAGGATATAACAAATCTAATAAATTTATAAATTTTATAGCACTAATAAGTATATTAATAATTAATAGTGATTTTTAGAGAAAAATAATGCTAATTATCGAAAAATTATTTAAATTTTCCGAAAATGATGATTTCTTATTTTGAAATTTGTATAGTATGGGTATTATAATTAAGTTGTTATAAATACTATATTAAGTATTAGAATTTATAATTTATTAGGTTTGTGATAATTATAAAACATTTAAAGGTGGTGAGAGTTTGGCACTAGAAGCTATTAAAGAGATTAAAGCAGCAGAGGAAAGAGCAAGGGAAACTGTAAGGAATGCTCAAAATCAAAAAAGCCAAATAGTCAAAGAGGCGGAGGTAAAGGGAGTAAGTGAGTATAAGAGAATAATTTCTGAAGCAAAGTCTGAATATTCGAGAATTATAGATACTGCTATAGAAGAAGCTCAGAAAAAAGCTAATCCCATAATCGAAGCTGGTAAGAGTGAAAAAGAACAGATATTAAATATTTCAAAAGAAAAACTTGATAAAGCAGTAAATTTAGTAATTGAGAGGATAGTGAATATCAATGGCAATAGTTAAGATGAATAAATTTACTTTATATGCCTTTGAATCTCAAAAAGAAATCCTTTTAAAAGAACTTCAAAAGTTTGAAGGAGTCCAATTTACTAATCTGCAGGAAAATTTAGATGATGAGGAAGTGAGTTTCTTAAATACTGCATCTGATGAAGAGCTAATTATGGACAATGAAACTCAATTATCAAAAATTAAATTTGCTTTAGATTTCTTGGGAAAGTATGTAGAGAAAGAAAGCGGATTAAAGTCATTGATTGAAGGTAAGAAGGCAATTTCTTTTGATGAACTGGAAAATAAAATGAAAAATAATGATTGGCTCATTGTTTATCAGGATTTAAAGGCGAAAGAAGAAAAGCTAATTTCTCAAAGCAATGAGATATCTAAACTGGAAACAGAAATAGAAACTTTAAAGCCATGGAGAAATTTTGATGCTCCTTTTAATTCTATAAAAAATTCTAGTTTACTTAGCTATAATTTGGGTTCAATACCAAATGAATTTAAAGATAGGTTTTATAAAGAAATAGATGAAAAGGTTCCTTTTAGCTACATAGAAGTAATAAGCCAAGGTAAAAAGGAAGAATATGTTTTAATAGTGGTTTTAAAGGAACAAGAAGCAAGTCTCGCGGAAATTATTAAAAATAATAGCTTTTCTAAGGCTTATTTTGATTTTGATGATACTCCAGACAATGCGATAAAAGCCAATGAAGCAAAAATTAAATTAATTAGAGAAGAAGAGATGGAAGTTGAAAAGGAACTTGTAGCTTTATCCGGAAAGATAATTCAATTTCAAGAGGCATACGAATATTTTGCAAATAAATTAGCTAGATTAAAAGCTTGCTCTAATTTTCTAAAAAGTGATAGTATAGTTGCCATACAAGGATGGAATACCTACGAATCAAATGGAATGTTAGAAAAAACTGTGAAAAAGGCAGTTGATGGTAGTTATTTCCTAGAATTTAAAGAAGTAGAAGAAGAGGACATAGTCCCTGTAAAATTAAAAAATAACAAACTTGCTGAACCACTTGAAAGTGTGGTAGAAATGTATTCGTTGCCAAATTATAGAGAAACAGATCCTACTTTTGTAATATCCTTGTTTTATATTTGCTTTTTTGGAATGATGCTTTCAGATGCAGCTTATGGAGTTATATTGACAATTGCTACATTCATTGCTTTGAAATTTTTCAATCTGGAAAAGGGAATGAGAAGTTTTATAAAACTTTTCTTTTATTGCGGAATTTCAACAATATTCTGGGGAGCAATATATGGTGGATGGTTCGGTGATGCACCAGCTAAATTCTTAGGAATGAAAATAACACCACTAATTGACCCTGCCAGTGACATAATGCTGGTTCTTGGAATAGCTGTTGTAATGGGAGTTATTCACATATTCATGGGACTTGGAATAAAAGCTTATAATTTAATCAAAAATGGTCAGATACTAGATGCAGTATATGATGTACTTTTATGGTATATAGCATTAATCGGCCTTGGCCTTTGGATTGCAGGAGTGGGGGCACCAGTAGGTAAAATAATGGCCATTGTTGGTATTGTTGGACTATTATTTACTCAAGGAAGAGATGCAGATACTATTGCAGGTAAAATAGGATCAGGAATATATGGAGTTTATGGAATAACATCATATGTTGGAGATGTAGTTTCATATTCAAGACTTTTGGCATTAGGTTTAGCTACTGGATTTATAGGTAATGCCTTTAATCTTATGATTACATTAATTCCAGCAGGACCACTTAGATGGATATTTGGGACAATACTATTTATTGGAGGACACTTGTTTAACTTAGGAATCAATGCACTTGGAGCATATGTTCACTCAAGCAGACTTCAATATCTAGAGTTTTTCAACAAGTTTTACGAAGGTGGCGGAAGACCATTTAGACCACTTAAATCAGAAAGTAAATTTATCAATGTAGTAAGTAAATAATTATAAATAAAGAATATTATAAAAAATTAAAATTAATAACAACTTGTTAGGAGGAATATTAAATGAATTTTGCAACATTTATGGACTTTTTATCCAAAAACGGAGGGTTAATGTTTGCTCTTTGCGGTGCAGCATTAGCTACACTACTTTCAGGAATAGGATCAGCAAAGGGTATAGGTATTGTTGGTGAAGCGGCTACAGGACTTGTAAATGAAGATCCAGATAAATTCGGTAAATCACTTATTCTTCAATTATTACCAGGAACACAAGGATTATACGGTTTCGTTACAACTATAATTATATTAACTAAAATTGGTTTATTAGGTGGAACTACACCAAGTCTTGCAACAGGACTATATATATTCATGGCATCTCTACCAGTTGGTTTTGTAGGATTATTATCAGCTATAGCACAAGGTAAAACAGCAGCATCAGGTATTTCAATATTAGCTAAGAGACCAGAACATGTAATGAAAGGTGTTTTATATGCAGTTATGGTTGAAACTTACGCACTATTAGGATTCGTAGCATCATTATTAATGATCTTATTCATAAAATAACAAAGTTGGGATGTGAAGGTTCGTGTCTAATATAGAAAGTTTAACATCAAAAATTTTGGAAGATTCCGAAAATAAAGCTAAGGCTT
>JAYFRK010000352.1:0-3329 GCA_034925975.1 Clostridium sp. | reverse complement strand
ATCTACTATTGAGATATTGGAAAGTCAACAATTCAGAAAAAGCACTGGAGATGGTGACAAGAACTTTAGATTCTATGTACAAGGGAGGAATCTTTGACCACATTGGTTTTGGATTTTCAAGATATTCTACTGATGAAAAGTGGCTTGTACCTCATTTTGAAAAAATGTTATACGATAATGCTCTTCTAGCTATATGTTATTTAGAAGCGTATCTGGCAACAGGAAAAAAACTTTATAGTGAAGTAGCTGAAAAAGTATTTACTTATATTCTCAGAGATATGAAGCATACTGGAGGCGGATTTTATTCTGCTGAAGATGCTGATTCAGAAGGAGAAGAAGGAAAATTTTATTTATGGTCCTATGAGGAAATTATAAGTCTGTTAGGGGAAGAAAAGGGAAAGCTGTTCTGTAATTATTATGATATAACCAAAAGAGGAAACTTTGAAAATAGAAACATACCCAATCTTATAAATACTAATTTAGATGAAATAGAAGATAATAAACAGATAAAGGACATTTTAGAGGATTTATCTAAAGATCTTTTCATATATAGAGAAAAAAGAATACATCCTCATAAGGATGATAAAATATTAACTTCATGGAATGGACTTATGATAGCAGCCCTTGCTTATGGTGGAAAAGTACTAAAAAATAATTCTTATATCAATGAGGCAAAAGAAGCTGTAAGATTTATATATGAAAAATTAGTAAGAGAAGATGGAAGACTTCTTGCTAGATACAGAGAAGGAGAGGCAGCATATCTTGCATATTCAGATGATTATGCCTTCTTAATATGGGGACTTATAGAACTATATGAGGCTACATTTGACTTTCAATATTTAAAGAAAGCTATGGATTTGAACAATGATATGTATAGATATTTTTGGGATAAAGAGGGTGAAGGCTTCTTTTTATACGGAGAAGATAGCGAAGAGCTTATTTGGAGACCTAAAGAAATTTATGATGGGGCTATACCTTCAGGTAATTCTGTTGCTGCCTTGAATATTTTAAGATTAGGAAAACTTACAGGAGATTTAGAACTAGAGGAAAGAGTAAAAAAGATGTTCAAAGTATTTGGCGGCAGAGTAAAAGAAATTCCAACTGCCTATTCTTATTTTATGATAGGTGTATTATACAGCAATATAAGTGGAAAAGATATTGTTATAGCAGGTGAACAAAACAATCATGATGCAAAAACCTTAATTAATGAAATAAATAAATCCTTTCAACCATTTACAACAGTAGTTTTAAATAATGGAGATGAAGAACTTTATAAAATTGCTCCTACTGTAAAAGAAAAAGCAAGTATAGATGGCAAGACTACAATTCATATATGTGAAAATTTTTCCTGCAGAAGACCTATTACTAATATAGAAGAAGCAATAAATGTTTTAAAATAGCCTTAACCTACTAATAGAAAGTTTTAAATGAATGTAAAAATCAACATTCATTTAAAACATAGTCTAAAATAAGAAGGCGCTCTCCATTAATGGACTTGACAAAGAGAAAATAGTGATAATATAATTAGTTGTAAATAATATAGTATGTAAAATTCGTTGAAGAGAAGAGTATCCTTTTAAAAACTTAAAGCGAGTAGGAGATGGTGGAAGTCCTATAGTATTTTAACTGGAGAAGAGAGCCTTGGAGAAGCTAAAAGCCGTTAACTGCGTTAAAGTTTTGAGTTGGGCTATAACTTAGTCAACTAGAGTGGTACCGCGGATATATCCGTCTCTGTTTTTGCAGAGACGGTTTTTTGTTGTCTTATAATATTCTAAAATTGCGGAGCAATTTTTTAGTGGATAACTAATAGTGAAAGGTGAATAATGATGGATATTTTTCTCCGTCTTGCTACGAAAAATTTTAATTTTATTTAATTTGTTAAATATAGTTGCCCTATGGCTAATTCCTTTAGAAAAGCTAGACATCTGTTTTTCTACAATTAAAAACTTTTCGTAATGTTGATGGAGAAAATTTATCCTTAACTGTTAACTATTAGCTATTCACTTAATAATTTATAAGAAAATTACATCGTAATTTTCTTATGAAACTAGCGTATATTAAATGGGAGGATAATAGAAATGGATTATAAAAAACTTGTTGCAGAGAGAATTAAAGAACATGTAGAACTAGAATTAGATACCATAGAGGGATTAATAGAAATACCCCCAAAGCCTGAAATGGGAGACTTTGCTTTTCCATGCTTTCAACTAGCTAAAACTTTTAAAAAGGCACCTAATATGATAGCAGGTGAGTTAAAGGAAAAAGTCAACGGAGAAGGCTTTGAAAGAGTAGAGGCACTAGGACCATATTTAAACTTTTTTATGGATAAAGGTGCGTTTGTTAAAACAACATTAGACAAAGTGTTAGAAGAAGGGGACAGATATGGAGCGTCAGAAGTAGGCAGTGGAAAAAATATAACTATAGACTTTTCTTCACCTAATATAGCTAAGCCTTTCCACGTAGGTCATCTATTTAGCACATCAATAGGTAATGCATTATATAGAATGTTTAGTTTTGAAGGCTATAATCCAATAGGAATAAATCACCTTGGAGACTGGGGAACACAATTTGGTAAGCTTATATCCGCTTATAAAAGATGGGTAGATGAAGATGCCTTAGAAAAAGAACCTATTAAAGAGCTTTTAAGAATTTATGTTAAATTCCATGATGAAGCAGACAAAGATCCATCTCTTGAAGATGAAGGAAGAATGTATTTTAAAAAGCTTGAAGATGGAAGTTCTGAAGAAGTAGCTCTTTGGGAGAGATTTAAGAATTTAAGCTTAAAAGAATTTGAAAAGGTATATAAACTTCTTGGAGTTAAGTTTGATTCATATGCTGGGGAAAGTTTTTATAACGATAAAATGGATTCAGTAGTTAAAGAACTAGAAGAAAAACAACTACTTGTAGAAAGCAATGGAGCTAAAGTAGTAATGCTTGAAGAAGAAAATATGCCTCCATGCATAATTTTAAAAGGAGATGGAGCAACTATATATGCTACTCGTGACTTAGCAGCAGCTTTTTATAGAAAGAAAAATTATGATTTTTATAAGAGCATATATGTAGTTGGAGGAGATCAATCTCTTCACTTTAAACAAGTATTCAAAACTATAGAGAAAATGGGATATGATTGGGCTAAGAATTGTAAGCATGTAAGCTTTGGGCTTGTAAGATTTGCAGATAAGAAGCTTTCTACAAGAAGAGGCCAAGTAATTTTCCTTGAAGAGCTTTTAAATGAGTCCATATCTAAGACTATGGAAGTTATAAATGAAAAAAATCCAGATCTTGATAATAAAGAAGAAGTAGCAAAAAAAGTTGGAATAGGTGCAGTA
>JAYFRK010000525.1:0-7992 GCA_034925975.1 Clostridium sp. | reverse complement strand
TAAGGAAATAACAAGAATGGGTAAACTTTCATCAGAAAATGTTGATAACTCAATGGAAGCTTTCCTTAATAATGGCGCAAGTTTAATTGAATCCGTTACAGAGCAAGAAAAGTTAATTAACTTCCTTCAGAGAGAAGTAACTGACTTTATGGTTTCTTTATCAAATACTAATTTATCAGAACAGCAATCCGACCTTATAACGTCTTTATTCCATGTAGTTAGTGATATGGAGAGGATTGGTGACCACGCCAAAAATATAATAGAACTAACTGAACTTAAAATTAACGAGAATATACAATTTTCTGATAAAGCAATTGCTGATATAAAAGATTTATATAAAATAACTAAAGAAGCAGTTGATACCATGATTTCCGCTTTTAGTACTTTTGATTTTAAACTTGCTAAAGAAGTTATTGAACTTGAAGGGAAAATTGATACTGTAGAAAAACGCTTTAGAAAAGATCATATTGATAGACTTAATAATAGAATCTGCAGTCCTGCTGGTGGAGCAATTTTTGTTGACTTACTTTCTAACTTCGAAAGAATAGGCGACCATTCAAACAATGTAGCACAAATGATACTTGATCAAGATTAAAATACATATTTAATATAAAAACAGTAAGATTTAATGAATCTTACTGTTTTTCATATCATTGAATAAAGTTTAATTGAATTTATGTACTATATTTAAGGAAGTGTTAATATTCTTCCTATTATTAATACCTTCTTTTACAATAATAGATATTGCTATTACTGATAGAATAAAAAAAATTATTATTTTCTTTTTAAATGAAATTCTTTTAAACATAACCTCTCCTAAATTTATTTAGTTTTAAGAATTAATCTAAATTTTTTTGCCATAAAAACTCTCCATATATTCTCTATACTTTCCTACTATATATTGTATAACCTGATCTTGGCTGTGCTTTTTCTCTTCAATGCATTGTTTTACTTCGTTGTCACAAATACAGCATTTACGTAGGTCATGCCCTAAATCTTTTCTACTTATTTTTTTTGTGTTTTTATCATAAACATCTATATTAACACAAGTGCCTAATATATGTTTATCTTCAATTTCTATAGTTGTTTTCTTTATTTCAGTAGCATCTTCATTAATAACAAGTATTAAAACTGGTCCATCTTCTGTTATTCTTAATATCTTAAAAAAAATAAATGGACTAAATATATCTGAAACTATTTCATCTAAGTTTTCAATTATATTATTAGTAATATCATTGCTCTTATTTGTTCCTGGATAGTTTACTTTTATAACTACTAACGGCATATTGAATCTTTTAACAAGAGTTTCTCTAAATAACTCTCTTTTATCCTCATAATCTTTTATATACTCTAAATGACTAGTCATCATATTTACCCTCTTTTATTATAAACTTGTAATACTCGATAAATATCTATTTTGACCTATTTCATAGAGATTGTTACCATTACTATCAATTATAACAACTACAGGCAAATCAATAACTTCTAACTTTCTTATAGCTTCAGATCCTAAGTCTTCATAGGCAACTACCTCTGATCTTATTATAGATTTAGCTATAAGTGCCCCTGCTCCACCAATTGCTCCGAAATAGATCCCTTTATTTCTCTTTATAGCCTCTTTAACTTCATATGAGCGCTCTCCCTTACCAATCATTCCTTTAAGTCCTAAGTCTAGTAACTTTGGTGCATATGGATCCATTCTGTAGCTTGTTGTTGGTCCAGCTGAACCTATTACCATACCTGGTTTTGCTGGTGTAGGTCCTACATAATATATTATCTGCTCTTTTATATCTATAGGTAACTCTTTACCACTATTTAAAAGCTCAATTAATCTTTTATGAGCAGCATCTCTAGCTGCATAAATGGTTCCTGAAATAAATACACTATCCCCAGCCTTTAAATCTTCAATTACTTCTTTTGTTAATGGAGTTTTTATTCTCTTGTCCACACTACTCATTCCTTCCTTTTTAGCTTCATAGGAATTAAATTTTAAAGCTCTCTTGTTATATGTCTCGTTACATGACAATTAATATTAACTGCCACTGGCAATCCAGCAATATGCGTTGGATATGTTTCAATGTTTACTCCTAATGCAGTAGTCCTTCCGCCAAATCCTTGAGGCCCTATTCCGAGATTATTTATCTTTTCAAGTAGTTCTTCTTCTAGTTTTTTATAATAAGGATTATTATTTCTTACATCTATAGGCCTTATTAATGCCTTTTTTGCTAAATAAGCTGCCTTGTCAAAAGTCCCTCCTATTCCAACTCCCACAACTATAGGTGGACATGGATTTGGGCCAGCTTCTTTTACTGTATCCATTATGAAACTCTTTACGCCTTCTACACCATCTGCTGGCTTTAGCATTTTAATTTTACTCATATTTTCAGACCCAAATCCCTTTGGTGCAACAGTAATTTTAAAATTGTTCCCTGGAACCACATCATAGTATATAACAGCAGGTGTATTATCTTGCGTATTTATCCTATCTAATGGATCTCTCAAAACAGATTTTCTTAAGTAACCTTCTTTATATCCTCTCCTAACCCCCTCATTTATTGCATCTTCTAAGTTTCCACCAACTACATGGACATCTTGCCCCATTTCAATAAAAATACATGTCATGCCTGTATCTTGACATACTGGCACATTTTCTTTTTCTGAAATATCTATGTTCTTTAAAATTTTTTCTAATATATTCTTTCCTATTTCCCAACTTTCAGCTTTATAAGCATTTTCTAATGCACATTTTATATCTTCACTTAAATAGTAGTTTGCTTCTATACACATATGCTTAATTGTTTCTATAATTCTGGAAACTTCTATTTCTCTCATACATCTTCCACCTCGTAAATTTAGTTAAACCCATTCTTTTATATTATCTTTTATAATATAACTTTATATTATATATTATATTTTATCAATAATTCTAGGGAAGATTGTAATACTAAATTTGATAGTAATATATTTTTAGCAATTATTCTTTATAAATCGATATAAAAATTATCAATTTTATGATAAAATTAAGAACGATACTATAAAATACATTAATAAAATACGAGGTGATAAATATGATAAGAACTGGATATCCTTTTTTTTATAAAAGATATGCATATGATCTTTCTACTAATGTAATACATGACTTAAAAAACGAAAAACCTGAATGTAAAATTGACGAAATTGATGAAGAAGATGTTGAAATGTTCAGCTCGTTAAATGAAGGATCATTAAATCTAGATCACCCTGTACATAAACATTGTCCTTTCTGTATGGGTGAAAAATAATTATAAATATAACCGACACATTTCCCAGGAAATATGTCGGTTATAATAATATTATATACTACTAATTGTATGTTTCTTTATTAAATTTTATTTTTCTTTTCCATTATTCTTTATTCCTTATTTTTCTTCTCTACTATACTTTCATCTACCTTGTCATTTTCTATTTTAGTAATTTCTTTATCTCTTTTTTCTTTGATAATAAAAAATTCTTCTATGGACTTACTTATAGAGTTAGATATTTCTTGTTGGTATGAATCTATTTTTAATTTTTCTTCTTCAGTAGGATTAGATAAAAAACCACATTCTATTAGGACAGATGGTATACCATCAAAACATCTTAATATCTTATAAGCTCCTTTTGCACTCTTTTCTTTTCTTTGATTATTATTTTTTAAATCCTTAGATAAATTTTGTTGTATTATATGTGCTAATTGAGAGCTTTCTCCCTCTTTTGAATACCATACTTGGGCTCCATAATATTGACTTTGTTCAAACATATTTAGATGTACACTCACAAAAGCATCGCAATTGGTTTCACCTTTCATTTTACATCTATTATTCAAATCTTCATTCTTCTTATCTCTTATTTTGCCTTGGTCGGAGTATAAACCTTTATCACACTCTCTAGTCATTATTACATTAAAGCCTTTTTCCTCCAATGACTTTTTTAGTTTTAATGCAATCTTCAGGTTAATATCTTTTTCTATTGTACCAGATTTTGATACTGCGCCACCATCTATACCTCCATGTCCTGGATCTATCAAAACTGTTTTATTTTTAGTTTGTTTTTCTTTCTCATATGCTTTTACTGATATATATTTAAAATTAACTATTGTTCCACTTATAATAATCAATATTAGAAGTATTAAAAAACTTTTTGAAGCTTCATTTTTTCTCACTTTTATCCCTCCTAATTGAACCTCTTTTATATTTTGTCCTATATTATCAGTTAATACTTTATATAATTTTTAGCAAATAAATAATTAACTTACTAGGTATTTAGTTACTATTCTAGTTATTTTTATAAATAAAAAAACAAGTAATTCTTAAAATTACTTGTAAAATTTCTTTCATTATTAAAATATATAAATCTATTCTTCAATTAAATTTATTACTCATTTATGTTTATAACATATTCAGCAATATTGGTTGAATGGTCGCCTATTCTCTCAAAATTACTTATAACATCTAAAAATATTGCCCCTGAGTGAGCACTGCATAATCCATTGTTTAGCCTGCTTATATGTTCTAATCTATATTTTTCTTCTAGCCTATCTATATTTTCTTCTATATTTAAAGTGTCTTCAGCCTTTTTTGTGTTATTTTCTTTAAAGCTGCTAACGCTTGTACTTAATGCATCTATAGTATAGCCATAAATGTGATTAACTTCTTCCATAGCTTTATCTGAAAAAACTAATCTTTTATATATTTTTTCTAAGGTTAACTCAGCTATGTTTTTACAATGATCTCCTATTCTTTCTATATCATTTACTACGTGGAACATTGCTATTATTTTATTTTTCTGCTCTTCCAGTAAGTCACTATTAGATAGCTTTACTAAAAAAATAGTTATTTCATTTTCTAAAAAATTAATTGTTTTCTCATTTTCATAAACTTTTTTTATTAATTCTTCATTACTAGTGTTAAAAGCTTCCATAGATATATTTAAATTTTCTTTTGCTTTTTCAGCCATTCTTAATATTTCCTGCATAGCTTGTCCAGATGCTATAATGGGAGTCTCTACAAGTCTTTCATCTATAAATCTTGTTTTAAAATCGTTTGGCTCATCTTCTCCTGGTATAATTTTATCTGCTAACATTACTAAATAGTTAATTAAAAATATCATTATAACTGTATTTAATACATTAAATATAGTATGAGCATCAGCTACTTGCCTTGCAACATTTCCCGGTGTCATCTCCACTACAATATATTTTAACAAAGGAATACATGGAATAAATATTATAGTTCCTATTACATTAAATAATAAATGGATGAGTGCAGCTTTTCTGGCTGATTTATTTGTGCCTACGCTTGATATTAATGCAGTTGTGCATGTACCTATGTTATTACCAAATAACACTGGAATTGCAGCTTCAATTGGCAATACGCCAGTTTCTGCTAGTGCTAATAGCATTCCAGTTGATGCTGATGAACTTTGAATAATTACTGTCATAATAATTCCTACAAAAACCCCCAAAAATATATTACCTTTAAGAGATATTATTATTTCTCCAAAAAATTCTGAATGACTTAGTGGAGACATAGTATCTTTCATGAAGTTCATTCCTAAGAAAAGAACCCCCATTCCTAATATTACATGTCCTAATTCTTTTATTTTTTCCTTTTTAGAGAATATATATGTTAAAGCACCTATTCCCAAAAATACAGGTATAAATCTATCTAATTTAAATGATACGATTTGAGCAGTAACTGTAGTACCTATGTTAGCACCCATTATTACTCCTGCAGCTTGATATACGCTCATTAATCCTGCGTTAACGAACCCTACTATCATAACAGTAGATGCACTACTACTTTGGATAATTGCAGTAATTATAATACCTGTAAGTACAGCTTTAATAGGATTTGATGTCAATCTCTGAAAAAAGTATTTTATCTTATTTCCTGCTACATTCTCTAGGCCTTCTCCCATTAATTTTACTCCATATAAGAATAGTCCTAAACCTCCAATAAGACCCATGATTGTATCTAAAAAGTTCATATAATCCCCCCAATTATACTACCTGCATTGATAGTACAATATAAAAAAGACAAGAAAGGTATCCTTTCCTGTCTTTCAAAATACAGTTTATTATCTCTTTGAGAATTGTGGTGCTCTTCTAGCTTTCTTAAGACCGTATTTCTTTCTTTCCTTCATTCTTGGATCTCTTGTTAAGAATCCTGCTTTCTTAAGCTCTGGTTTTAAAGCTTCATCAGCTTTAACAAGTGCTCTTGTTATACCATGTCTTATAGCTCCAGCTTGACCTGTAAGTCCACCGCCATGAACATTTACTATTACATCAAATTTGTCTTTAGTTCCTGTTAAAACTAATGGTTGATTAACAATATATCTTAAAGTTTCTAATCCAAAAAAGTTTTCGATATCTCTCTTATTTATTGTAACCTTACCATCTCCAGGTACAAGTATAACTCTAGCTATTGATTTTTTTCTTCTTCCTGTTCCGAAATATTGAACTTTAGCCATCTATATGTATCCTCCCTTCAGCTCTTTATTAGTATCTTAACTCTAAAACTTCTGGTTTTTGAGCTTGTTGATCGTGTTCTGAACCCCTGTAAACTTTTAATTTCTTAAGCATTTGTCTTCCTAAAGGTCCTTCTGGAAGCATTCTTCTTACAGCTTCTTGGAAAACAAATTCTGGTTTACTTTCTAATGCTTTTCTGTAAGGCACTTCTTTTAATCCGCCTGGATATGATGAGTGGTGTCTTAACATTTTTTGATCTAATTTCTTTCCTGTTAAAAGTATTTTTTCTGCATTTAATACTATTACATAATCACCAGTATCAACATGTGGTGTGTAAGTTGGCTTGTTTTTTCCTCTTAATATTGTAGCAACTTGGCTTGCTGCTCTTCCTAGTGCTTTTCCTTCAACATCAATAACATACCATTTTCTTTGAACTTCATTTGCTTTTGCAAGATATGATTTCATCTCTTTCCCTCCTTGAACTTTTCCAATCGCGTATCTCATTCTTCACTTCTATATCAAGACCGGGGCTGTGGTCTTATATATCATATATTATTACAACAAAGAATATTATAATACAATCAGCCTGGCGTGTCAATATCATTTATATATAAATCATAAAAATTTATAGGTTTTTAACTTTTAGTAAAATACTTTGTGTAAACATAGTCCTTGCGGTGGAACAGATTTACCTGCCCTAGCTCTATCCTTAGCTCTTATAATATTGCTTATATCTGTAGGAGGTATTTTACCAATACCAACTTCTATTAAAGTACCTACCATTATTCTTACCATGTTATATAGAAACCCGTCACCAGTCACCTTTATTGTTATATATTCTCCTTCTTTTTTTATATCAATAGAATATATAGTTCTTTCAGTAGACTTAACAGAACTTCCTGACTTTCTAAAAGAATCAAAATAGTGTTTCCCAAGGAAATGCTTACTTCCTTCCGTCATTAAGTCTAAGTCCAATAAATTACTAACTTGATATACGTAGTTTTTGTTAATTACTGGTCGTTCATTTCTATTTAATATAGTGTAAACATATGTTTTTCCTTTACTACAATATCTAGAATGAAAACTTAAAGGCACTTCTTCTGATTTTAATATTACTATATCATCTGGTAACTTATTATTAATAGCATACTTAAATTTTTCTGGTGGTATAGTGCTATCAGTAATAAAATTTCCTACAAATCCTTTAGCATGAACTCCAGCATCTGTTCTACTACATCCTATAACTTCTATATGGTTTCCTGTAACTTCTGCTATAGCTTCCTCAACCTTTTGTTGTATAGTAATAGCATTTTTTTGTTTTTGCCACCCTGCATAATTTGTACCGTCGTATTCTATGGTAATCTTAATGTTTTTTTTCACTTTTAACACTCCAGTGAAACTTTTTATAGTTATGTTTTTATATATTTATGCAAAACTTCTGCTCCAAACAGAAACAACAATTAATACTAATGTAATAGCAATTGCAACAAAGTCTCCGTTATGAA
>JAYFRK010000647.1:0-1676 GCA_034925975.1 Clostridium sp. | reverse complement strand
GTATTAAGATAATCAATTTTTATCTATTTTTTATCTATAGCATTTTCTATCTCTTTAAGAAGATTTTGTTTATTCATATTTTCAATATTATCTATTGAATTTAGTAATTTAATAATTCTATATTTTACATTTTCATCATTTAATTTTAAATTTTCATTTATATAGTATGTCTCCCCTATGTCCATGATTCTAGCTTTATATCCTTCCGCATCTAAGAGCTCTTTAAAATCTTCTTGAGCTTTTGAATCACCATGAACTAGAAGAATTTTTTTTGGTTTTCTTTCAAGTTTACTTATCCAATCATAAAGTCCTTTTTTATCAGCGTGTCCTGATAAGCCTTCTAAACTATATATTTTAGCATTTACTGCTATTGTCTCTCCAAATAGTTTAACCTTTTTATTTCCATCTAAGATAGCTCTTCCTAATGTACCTTCCGCTTGATATCCAGCAAATACAATTGAACATTCTTTTCTCCAAAGATTATGTTTCAAATGATGTTTAATTCTCCCAGCTTCACACATTCCGCTAGCAGAAATAATTATTGAGCTTTGTTGAAATTTATTGATTTTTATAGAATCTTCAGGAGAATTGGTATAGATGACTCCCTTAAAATTTAATGGATCAAATCCATTCTCAGTTAGTTTTTTCATTTCTTCATCATAATACTCACTAGATTTTTCATATATCCTAGTTGCATTAGCTGCAAGAGGACTATCTACAAATATTGTAATATCATTTAGACTATCATTTTCTACGTATTTACTAAGTGCATAAAGTACTTCTTGAGTTCTTCCAACTGAAAAAGAAGGTATTACTACATTTCCACCTCTTTTAAAAGTATCAATTATAATATTTACTAACTCTTTAAAAGTCCAGTCTATTTCACCATGTAATCTATCTCCATAAGTAGTTTCCATAATAACATAATCTGCAAAGTCTATATAAGTTGGATCATTAATAATTGGCTTATTAGTATTACCTAAATCTCCTGTATAAACTATTTTTACTTCTTCTTGATAATCTTCCTTAACATAAATTTCAACTATGGATGAACCTAATAAATGCCCAGCATCTCTAAATCTAACCCTAAATCCGTTAAAAACTTCAATAAATTCATCATAATCATATTCTCTAAAAAGGTATAATGAAAGTTCTGCTATTTTAGCAGTATATAGTGGTTCAATTGCGTCAAGCCCCTGTCTTACTCTTTTTCTATTTTTCCATTCCACTTCATTTTCTTGAATATACCCGCTATCTGGAAGCATTATACTACACAACTCCTTAGTAGCCTTTGTACATATGACTTCACCTTTAAATCCCTTCTTATAAAGTAGAGGTATTCTTCCACTGTGGTCTATGTGGGCATGTGATAAAATAACATAGTCAATTTCTTTAGGATTAAAAGAGAAGTCATCATTTCCTTTTTCTTTTTCATCCTTACCTTGAAATAGTCCACAGTCCAAAAGTATGCTTTTATTGTTAACTTTTAAAATATGGCAAGACCCTGTAACACATTTTGCTGCTCCGTAAAATTCTATTTTCATACTTTTGCTCCTTTCTATTATTACCGTTATTTAAATTGATTATCTCTATATAATATTTATCGGAAATTTCTGAAATATATACATAGAAAAAATACTTAAGAATAATTTATTCTTAAGTATTTTTTCTATGTA
>JAYFRK010000005.1:0-3488 GCA_034925975.1 Clostridium sp. | reverse complement strand
TCTACAGAAATTACGAACTGCCTCAGGAGTGAAACCTCTTCTTCTCAATCCAGCAATAGTTGGCATACGAGGGTCATCCCATCCATCAACATAGTTTTCTTCTACTAGTTGCTTTAATTTTCTTTTACTCATTACTGTATTTGTTAAGTTTAATCTTGCAAACTCAATTTGTTGAGGCTTGCTTTCCATCTCGCATTCTCTTATCACCCAGTCATATAGTGGTCTATGGTCTTCAAATTCTAATGTACATATTGAATGGGTAACTCCTTCAATAGCATCTTCAAGAGGATGCGCAAAATCATACATAGGATAGATACACCACTTATCTCCTGTATTATGATGCTCTGCATGAGCAATACGATATATTATTGGATCCCTCATGTTTATATTAGGAGATGCCATATCTATTTTAGCTCTTAACACCTTTTCTCCATCTTTGAATTCGCCTTTACGCATGCGTTCAAATAAATCTAGATTTTCTTCTACTGTTCTATTTCTAAATGGACTTTCTTTTCCTGGTTTAGTTAAAGTTCCTCTGTATTCTCTTATTTCCTCTGGTGATAAATCACATACATATGCTTTGCCTTTTTTAATCAAAACTAAGGCACGTTTATACATTTCTTCAAAATAATTAGAAGCAAAATATAATTCATCCCACTCAAAACCTAACCATCTAACGTCTGCTTTAATAGATTCCACATATTCTGTGTCTTCCTTTAATGGATTAGTATCATCAAAACGTAAATTTGTTTTACCATTGAATTCATCTGCTAATTCAAAATTTAAAACTATTGATTTTGCATGACCAATGTGTAAATATCCATTTGGTTCTGGTGGAAAACGAGTTATTATTTCTTTATGTTTTCCCGATTCTAAGTCTTCAATAACAATATTTCTTATAAAGTTTGACGAACTGCGTTTATCCTCCATATTTGTTACCTTCCTTTTCTATTGGTTAATCTTTATTTTTCCTCTACATTGAATTAAATATATCACAAAATCTTCATTTTTTCTACTTTCAGTATAAAATTCTCACTCTATTAACCCTTATATTCACTTATTTTTGACAAAAAACCTTTAGGTATTCTAACTATTTAGCTTTTCCCATGATATATTAAATGCTTTTCTCCATATAATTATATTTGCAATAACCATTATTACCATGTATAAATATATTCCATAGACAAATAATGTAGCCAAGTAATGTATTCCTGCTAAAGCACCAAGCAGAATCATAAGAGGAATTATAACTAGTCCTTCACTTTGCTGAGCTGCTTCGTAACTTTCAGAAAAAGGTAATGCTTTTTTTAAGAACTTAAAACAAATTACTATAAAAAATAATATATTCAAAAATACTACAATTAAATCTGGAAATATCCTAAACCCAAATAGTGCAGTAAATATTATAGACTCAATAATGTATATAGGAAATAGCAATCTAATAATAAATGCTTTCAATGTTCCCTTAAATATAGATGTTATATTCTTAACTGGTGCAGTTTTATAAATCCAAGCTCCCTTATATTTTCCCGAATACTTCATCATCATAACTACTGTTGGAAGTAATAATGCACAGAAGTATATATTCAAGTACATCTTACTGGCTCCAATGCTATCTAACCCTCTATCTCGCAGTTCATTAAATATAAATATAAATGGAAAAATAAGAGCAAATCCCAATGATGGATATACTTTAAGTTTAAAATCTCTTTCATTTTTAACCATATCAGAAGCAAATTTGAAAAACACTCTTTCTTCTTTGCTTGAACAAACCACATTTGATATTCCATGAAAAAATCTCTTGTTTTCTTTTTGGGACTTTTCACTATTGTTGTTTAGTTTCTGTAGATTTCTTTCAAAGGTTGGTATTAGCTTCACATATATAACTATTGAAAGTATTGGTACAAGTACTGCAAGTATTGAAAACACTATAAAATATATGCTCTTATTACCTTTTAGTATTAACTCAAAAGGAGCACCAAACCATATAGGAACTATAAAGTACTGCCACCATTTTGGGCTAAAAACTATATTTAAATCCACAAGATTAAATAATCTTCCTAGTAACTGATATCCTACAGTTATAACTATTGATAGAGATATTTGAACATAATTTATTATATCCTTTAACTTTTCTCCATCAAAAAACTTTAAGATTAATAAATATAGTAGAGCCGTTAACACTACTATAAATAGGTCCATAAGTATTATTTCTAGCAGGAATACTATAAAAAATAGTACTCCCCGTTTTACTAATGATGCTATTAGGGCAGGCCCTGAAATAGCAATAGTAATTGAAAGCATATAGATAAGTACGTGGATAATTTTTGCCATACTTAAAGTTTTGTTGTCTACTGGTTTTGAAAATATAATATTCTTATCTCTTATATCCAAGAGTACAGAAGAAAAATCAGAAATTAAAGAAGTCATAACCATAAACATTAGTATCCCAAAGGCGAGGCTCATTTGAAATATATAGTTTTTCCCCATTATAACAAAGGGAATCATAATTATTCCTAGTAACCCATAAAACCATAGAGACTTCATAAAATTATTTTCATCTTTATTTTCTTTGTTATTTTTCTTTTTCGACGAATCGCTTATTATAGTAGGAACTCTTCTCCCATCCATAATGAGCTTTACTTGGAGTATCTTTCTCATTATATGGTAGTCTACTCCAAGTTTTTCAAAGAAGCTTCTAAATCTATCTAAAAACCTTAACGCCTTAAAGTCCTTCATATTACTGCACCCCTTGAACTATAGATACAAATTCTTCAGCTATTGCTTTATGTTCATTAAATCCAGTAAGCTGATTAAATATCTCTTCTAGTGATCCTTCCTTACATTTGCCCTTTAGTTCCTCAAAACTTCCATCAGCTACTATTTGTCCACCATTAAGCAATACTATTCTATTACTTATCTTTTCAACTACATCCATTATATGAGATGAGTAGAATATAGTTTTACCCTGTGCAGCTAGTTCAGCTAATATTTCCTTAACCACCATAACACTGTTAGCATCAAGTCCGCTTAAAGGCTCATCTAAGAATAGTATATCAGGGTTGTGTAAAAGACTTGATATTATTAATACCTTCTGTTTCATGCCTTTAGAATAAGATGTTATCCTGGAATCATATACCTCATCTATTCCAAATATTTTCATAAGCTTGTGAGCTTTCTTGTCGGCTTCATCGTAATCTAATCCGTATAGTTCACCTATAAAGGTTAAATATTCTCTTGCAGTAAGGTTGTCATATATTTCTGCAACCTCAGGAACATATCCTATTTTTCTTTTATACTCTATGCTTTTATTTGATATATCTTCCCCTAGAATCTTTACTTCTCCTGTATATCCTGTAATTAATCCTAACATTATTTTTACTGTAGTGCTTTTACCAGCTCCATTAGGCCCTATATATCCTATAATTTGTCCCTTATATACCTGTAAATTTACGCCCCTTAACACTTGCTTATTTCCAAAGCCCATT
>JAYFRK010000180.1:0-2534 GCA_034925975.1 Clostridium sp. | reverse complement strand
GTTATAACTAAAAAGTTTGATGGATTAACTGTAAATTGCACATACGATGAAAATGGAGTGTTAATAAATGCAACTACCAGGGGAACAGGAGAAATTGGAGAGAATATCACAGCACAAATTAAGACAATAAAAACTATTCCTCTAAAGATAGATAATAATGCTCTAATTGAGGTGCATGGAGAGGCTATAATGACAAAAGAAGCCTTTGAAGAATATAATAAACTAGCAGCAACTCCTCTCAAGAATTTAAGAAATGGTGCAGCTGGAGCACTTAGAAATTTAAATATAAGAGAGACGGCAAGAAGAAACCTTTCTGCGTTTTTTTATGATGTAGGGTATAATGAAGGAGCAGCTTTTGAAACTTATATGGATATGCTAAAATTTATAAGAGAAAAAGGGCTCCCTATAGATGAATACGTTAAAGTATGTTCTACTGTAGAAGAGATAGAAAAAGAGATAGAATATATAGAATCTATAAGACATGATTTAAATTATGATATAGATGGAGTTGTAATTGCTATTAATCATATTGCTACTAGAGAACTATTAGGATATACAGTGAAGTTCCCTAAATGGGCATGAGCCTATAAGTTTGAGGCGGAGGAAGCTACAACAAAACTGTTAGATGTTGAATGGAATGTAGGAAGAAGCGGAAGAGTTACCCCTACTGCCATATTAGAACCAGTGGACATAGGTGGCGTTACAGTAAAAAGAGCAACTTTAAATAATATGGATGACATTAATAGAAAAGGGGTTAAAATAGGAAGTAATGTTTTTATTCGCCGTTCTAATGATGTAATACCTGAAATAATGGGAGTTGTAGAATCATCAGAAGAGGTAAGAGAAATAGAACCTCCAGGAACTTGTCCTTATTGTGGAAGTGAAGTTATACAAGAAGGAGTACACTATTTTTGTGAAAACTCTCTTTCATGTAAACCTCAGCTTGTAAAATCTATTGTTCATTTTGGAAACAGAGAAGCTATGAATATATCAGGATTTAGTGAAAAAACAGCTGAACAGCTGTTTGAACAATTGGATATAAAGTCAATTTCAGATCTTTATAGAATAAAAAAAGAAGACTTATTAAACCTAGAAAGGTTTGGAGATAAAAAAGCACAAAATCTTATAGATGCAATACAAAAAAGCAAAAAGTGTGATTTGCCTTCATTTATATATGCTCTTGGCATTCCTAATGTTGGTAAGAAGACTAGCATAGACTTAGCAAAACGATTTAAATCACTTGAAGGCCTAAAAAAAGCCAGCTTTGAGGAACTTATATCCGTAGAAGATATTGGAGATATTGTTGCAAGAAGTATAGTTGAATTTTTTAGTGATGAAAAAATATTAGAAAGTATTGATGAACTGCTACAATTAGGAGTAAGTCCATACTTTGAAGATGAAAAAGTTGAAGACAATGTATTTAATGGGAAAACAGTAGTAGTAACTGGATCATTAGAATTCTATTCTAGAAATGAGATAAAAGAAATGCTTCAATCCCTTGGGGCAAAAGTCTCAGGCAGTGTAAGCAAAAAGACAGACTATGTCTTAGCTGGTAAGGATCCAGGATCCAAATATGAAAAGGCTGTTGAGTTGAATATTAAGATTATAAATGAAGATGAATTTAAAAATATGCTAAGTTAGAAACTTCGTAGATGTAAAGTCGGGGGAGATAAAATGAAGAAAATTATAAGCATTTTAGCATGGATTTCAGTATTATTTACTATGATATTCTTAATCCTTACTATGCTTTCAACTTACAGATTTATTAATTTAAGCTATTTTAACAATTACTACGTTTTTCAAATAAGCATAATAGTAACTATGTTTCTTTGGAGTGTTAAACAGCTTCAAATAGGAAAGGGAGAATGGGTAAATTCAATTATTTGTATGTCTATAGGGTTTGGAACAATGTTTTTTATGTTTATGAAAGTATATTAGGTTGATTATGATGATAAGAGAATATATGGTAATAGCCATTTATTCTCTATTTTTGTATAGGTTTAATACATGTTAGGAAAGGAGAAAGTAACATATGAATATTCAAATTTTTGGGGTTAAAAAATGTTTTGATACAAAAAAGTCTGAACGATATTTTAAAGAGAGAAGAATTAAATATCAATTTATTGATTTAAATGAGACTGCTTTAAGTAAAGGAGAATTACAAAGTGTTAAATCAGCAGTAGGATTGTCAAATTTAATTAACAAGGGATCTAAAGAATATACGAAATTGAATCTTCAACATATTATTAATGATAGTGTAAAGGAAGAGATATTATTAAATAATCCAAAGCTCTATAAAACCCCTATAGTTCGCAATGGAAAGAAAGCAACAGTTGGGTATGAACCAGAGATATGGAAAACATGGGAATAATATAAGGAGGTAAATTTATTTTTAAATAAATTTACCTCCAATTTTATAATTAGGGTAGGTACTATTTATTTTGTTTTTTTGCGTACTCCCTTAGCAAGCTTTTAATGAACAGATATAGTGTTGGAATTCCGTAAATTAACATAGCACCCTTTTCTAAAGATTG
>JAYFRK010000134.1:0-10002 GCA_034925975.1 Clostridium sp. | reverse complement strand
ATTTAATCTCTTTTCACTTGGATAAGGAATGGTTATAACAACTGCCTTTTCCCCATTAATCTCTATTTCAATATATCCTTCCCCAGCATCTAAAATTTTGTTTTCCCCACAACTTCCTAATTGAGCACTGCTTTTAGGTTTACCTAATAGAATTACTCCTTGCTCATAGGCTATAGGACTTGCTGCTGATAATCTATCTGGATTATCATGATTACCGGCTATTACTAGGACAGCTCTTTTACCATTATCACATATTTTTCTTAATGCTTTATAAAATAACCTTTCTGCTCTAGCAGGTGGATTGCTATTATCATAAACATCCCCTGAAATAATCACCATATCTATATTTTTTTCTTCCACAGTGTGGATAAAATCTTCAATAAACTTTTCCTGTTCTTCTATTCTGCTAGCTCCTTCTAAAGTCTTTCCTAAGTGCCAATCTGCAGTATGTAGTATTTTCATACTCCCACCACCCCGTATATTTTATTTCTTCTTTAAAGTTTACCATTTTTCTGCCTTTAAATACATAGTTTTTCCTTGGAAGATAGCTAAAAAAGCTGTTGATAAAGTAAATTTATCAACAGCTTAAAAGTCAATTTATCTGATTGCTACCAGCTAAAACCAGGAATCTTATTTACGCTTCATCAGAAAAGCCAGATCTTTCTGTTTTAAAGAAGAATATTACAAGAATAAAAGTTAATAGCCCAAGTACAGCTAGAGCTATGCTAGGTAAAATAGAACCTACGCTAGCTAGTTTACTCATGATGCCAGTAAAGTATAAGAATATAATTCCTATAGCCACTGGAGCTAAAACTTTTACTATAAAACTATATACCTTACTTAATCTAAAAGAGTATGTGCCATCGCTAGAGATTTCTCTAACTGCATTTTTAGTACCCCATACCCATCCTACAAATACACAAACTAATATTCCTCCCATAGGCAAAAATATGTTAGATGTTAAGAAATCGAAGGAATCAAATATACTCTTTCCAAATATCTTTACATTGCTCCATGCTCCAAAGGATAGGGTGCTTGGTATACCTACTATAAATAAAGCTATGGATATAAGTATAGTTGCTCTTTTTCTCTCCATATTAAATCTTTCTGTAAAGAATGCAACAACTACTTCCAAAAGTGATATTGTAGATGTTATTGCTGCTATAGCTATTAAAACAAAGAATAAGGTTTCAAAGAATGCTCCAAAAGGCATAGCTTTGAATACTGCTGGTAAAGTTACAAAAATTAATGCTGGCCCTTGATTAGGTTCTAATCCATATGCGAATACTGCTGGAAATATAACTATTCCTGCCATTAAAGCAACAAGTGTATCTAGAATTGTTACTTGGAAAGCTAAAGATACTAAATTCTCTTCCTTCTTAATGTAGCTTCCATATGTCATGATTATACCCATCCCTAAACTAAGAGAATAAAACGAATGCCCAAGTGCTTCTAAAACTCCAGCCGTAGTCAATTGTGAAAAGTCAGGTTTAAATAAAAATTCTAATCCCTTTGATGCACCATCTAAAGTTAAAGATCTAACCATTAATACAACTAGTAATATAAATAGTATTGGCATTAATATTTTGCTATATTTCTCTACACCTTCTTTTACCCCTGCAATTACAACAATAACTGTTAATCCAATTACTAAGAAATTAAAAAATAATGGTTCACCTGTCTTTGAAATAATTCCTCCAAAGTAATCTCCTAATGCACTTGGTTCTACATTTGATAACTTTCCTGTCATTGATTTAGTTATATAATTAAATATCCATCCTGCTATTATGGCATAATAAGATAATATTATAAATGCAGTGGAAACTGATAATACACCCGCTAAATGCCACTTTTTCTTAGGTTCGACTTTTTTAAATGCCTCTACTGCATTAGCTTGAGTTTTTCTACCTAAGGCAAATTCTGATAGCATTACTGGTATTCCTATTAAAGTGATACATAACAGATAAACTAATATAAAAGCTGCTCCCCCATTTTTACCTGTTATATAAGGAAACTTCCATATATTCCCCAATCCTACAGCTGATCCTGCTGCTGCTGCTAAAAGTCCAAGTCTTGTTCCAAAATTATCCCTTTTCAAGTTTAGTCCCCCTTTTACTTTAATAAATAATTTAATCCTTCCCCTAACATTCCAAAGTTTTTGAATGTTCAGCTAATACTATATAATTCACTGTCCCCCTCAAAATAATGTTTAGTAAAATAAAAAAATCTTCCGCTCCTATGAATTTTCATTCATAGGGACGAAAGATTATTATTCGCGGTACCACCCTATTTTGCATTTTAAACAAAAATGCCTCATTAATTCAGGTCGAGTAATTTTAATCTGGATTAAAATTTACTTTAACCATAGCCATATATCGGTGACGACCGTCCTCGTTTACTTGAAAAAAACCTTTCAACTTGGCAGCTCGGGAGTGATCATTATATACCTTACTTAACACCAATTCTCAGCAAACATTGGCTCTCTGTAGTTAAAATCCAAGTATTTTTCTCTCCGTCTTAGCTTTTCGAAACGGAATATTAATTTATATTTATTATATAAACCTTGTCTATAATTGTCAACACCTAAATATTAAAACTTTACTATATTTTTGACACAATTAACAACATGTATAACATCTTCTTTGGTAACCCAATGATTTGTTACAAATCTAACTTCACCATTTTCTTCCCCATTTATCTTGATTCCTTTTTCATATAATCCACTTACTAACTTTTCGCTGCTACATCCAGTATCTTTCATACTGAAAAATACCATATTTATATGTATGTCTTCCTTTCTTTCTTGTATTCCATCTATTTTTGAGAGTTCTTCCCCTAACAATAGGGCATTTTTGTGATCTTCTTTTAAGCCTTCTCTCATATCTCTCAGTGCTATAAGACCTGCTGCTGCTAAAATACCAGCTTGACGAAGTCCTCCCCCCATTAATTTTCTCTTCTTTCTTGCTCTATCAATAAATTTCTTACTTCCAGCAAGTATTGAGCCTACAGGTGCACATAATCCCTTTGATAAGCAAAACATAACAGAATCACAATACTGAGTTATTTCTGAAGGTTCAACTTCTAAATATGCTGCAGCATTGAAAAGTCTTGCTCCATCAAGATGTACAGGAACATTATTTTTCTGTGCTATGGAGTATATTTCTTTCATATTTTCAAGTGATATAACTCTTCCATTAGAATGAGCATTTTCAACACATATTAGTCCAGTTCCTGGGTAATGCAAATCCTCATCTTCTTTTCTTATTCTTTTTTCAACTTCAGTTGGATCAAGTTCACCATTGTTACTTAATAAAGTTCTCAATTGTACTCCAGCTATAACTGATGCAGCTCCAACCTCATGCATTACTATGTGGCAGTCATCCCCTAATATTACTTCATTACCTCTTTTACAATGAGTAAAAAGTGAAAGCTGATTTCCAAAAGTTCCACTTGGAACAAATAAGGCAGCCTCTTTACCAACTAATCTTGCAGCATATTTCTCTAATTCTACCATAGTTGGATCATCACCATAAACATCATCTCCAACTATAGCATTATACATAGCATCTCTCATTTCTTTAGTTGGTTCAGTTACTGTGTCACTTCTTAAGTCTATATATCTCATAATAATCCCCCTTAATTATTTATTAACTTTTGTCTGATGACTACCATCCGTAATACTCCCACTTCTAAAGTGGGAGATAACGGCTGCTACGTCCCTAGATAAGGGCTTCTAAGCTTCAGTCGGAGAAAAAAGATCCATCTGAAGCAAAGAATCCTCTTTATAAATATACTTGTCCTTTTGATATTAAAATTAGTTATTTATTAGTTCTTAAATATGTCATTAATCTACCTTTATGTCATATTTAATTATCTTTCTATATATAGTAGCTCTACTTATCCCTAAAGCTTTTGCCGCATCCTCTGCATTGCCATTACAATAAGTTAGTGCATTTCTTATACTTCGTTCTTCAACTATTTTTAAGGGTACTACCTCTTCCTTCTTTAACTCTAGCTTATTTGTTTCTTTTGTTGTTTCATCTAATATTTTAGGTTTATCCTTTAGCATATTAAGAACAAACTTTTTAGTTATTCTATCACCATCGCATAAATAATAGGCCTTTTCTATTGAATTTCTAAGTTCTCTTACATTTCCATACCACTTATAATTTTTGAACTCTTCTATTAAATTATTATCTATGCACTTAACGTTGCCTATATTTTGGTTGTTCAGCTTTTCTATAAAACTTTTTACTAGGGGTTCTATATCTTCAATTCTATTCTTAAGATCTATTAATTTTATACCTATTACATTTAGTCTATAATAAAGATCATACCTAAAGTTTTTTTCTTCTACTTCATCAATTAAGCTTTTATTTGTAGCAGCTATAACTCTTACATCTATTCTTTTTTCATAGGTAGATCCAACTCTAACTATTTTATGATTATCTAAAACCCTTAATAACTTTGATTGTATATCCAATGGGAGCTCACCTATTTCATCTAAAAATATAGTTCCTCCATCAGCAAGTTCAAACTTTCCCGGATAGCCTCCCTTATTTGCTCCAGTAAAAGCACCTTTTTCATACCCAAACAGTTCACTTTCCACCAGTTCTCTAGGTATTGCTGCACAATTTACTGCCACAAAGGAACCTTTTGCTCTTTTGCTATAATTATGAATAGCCTGTGCAAACATTTCCTTTCCAGTTCCACTGCTTCCCTCTAAAAGAATATTACAATCTGCATTAGCAGCTTTCTTGGAATATTGGATTATTTTCTTCATATTCTGATTTTTCGTTATAATATCATTAAAAGTATACGTAGCATTATATCCAACCACATTATTTACAACCTTATGAATATGTCTCGTATCTCTAAACGCAATTATAATTCCATCAACTTTGATTTTATTTCCTATTGGAACAATATTAGCAACACATCTAACTTTGTTATTAAGGCCATTAAACGTACAGTCTTCATTTCTAAAAGTTTTACCAGATTCTAAACATTTGTCCAATAACTCTTCATTAGTAAATATCATCTTAATATCTTTATCTATCATTTCTTTATGTGTAAATCCCAATATCATTAAAGCCATGTTATTACAATTAACTATCTTCAAATTGTTATCTATTACAAAAATTCCTTCTGATGTACTATCAAATAACGCTTTTAATAATTCTTTTTCCATAACAATTTACACCTTCTTTTAAAATGGCATTGTCATTATTATCTCATATATATTCTGATTGTAAAATAGAAGCAGCTTAAATAAACTGATTATTTTTTATTTTTAATAATAATTTTACAAGTTTGATTCCAAAATAAAAGTACATTCGATCAGTATTAATCGAATGTACTTTTATTTTGGAATTTATGTTAAAAATATTAATGTGGGCAATAATTAACAACAAGACGTTCCTAGTAAAACTCTGTTAAATTCTTTTAAGTTAGTTAAATTTTTAACTTTTAAACGTTCTGAAACATAATTTCTTCCTTTTTTACACATAAGTTCTGTTAATAGTGTTGCGAAAAATGCTCCAGAAATTTTCTTTACTTCTTTAAAGTCTAGAACTACATCGCTTTCTAAACAATTATCTATCATCTCTCTCAAGATTATTGCATCTTCTGGGTTTACATTAGCTCCTAAAATGTCCTTAACCATTATTTCTTTCATTTTCACAACCTCCTAAAACATTTTTTATAGTGTAAATTTAATTTACTTACAGGATTTATCCTTGTAACTATAATATATCACGTCTAAAAAACTTTGTCAATAATTTAACAAGATTTTTTTCTTAAAAATTTTATTATTTTAAAAAATATAAAAAACCAGAAAATTGAATCATTAATTCTTACATGCTAAATAAAAAGGACTGGTGTACCAGTCCTTTTTATTTACATTCATATTTATTCTTGGCTGCTATTCCACTCTTATTATAAACACTACTTTCTATAGTTTGAACTATTTGATTTTTAGCAAATTGTTTTTCTGTAGATTTAAAATCTTTTTTATTGTAATTCTTTCTATTTGCTTCATGTGTTTCTAAATTATTTAATAACTTATTATTCATAACAGGACACCTCCATGTTTTTATCAAAACTATAGGCAACCTTTCATTATTTATAATGTCCCTATCATTAAAATTTATTATTGTAATGTTTTACTTTTTAGTTATGTTAACTATTTCATACTCAGTCTCTCCATCGTTTTCTACTCCACCGAATACTTTTAATCTGTAGCCTAAATCTATTATGTATTCATCAGTTTCTATATAAGAGTTATGCGCCATATCCTTTTTAGATAACACTACTTCACTATTAAAACCTTCATAATTTTTAAATTTTTTATCTATATATCCTTTAGTTTTTTTATCCCAGTAAGTTATAAACTTTATTTTACAATTATCTTTGTTTATATATTTTAATACATACTTTTTAAGATTTCTTTCATTCTCTGGATTACTTAAATATTTATCTTTTATTATAAGATTATTAGTTGTACTATAAAACTTAGATAAGTATTTAGCTAGTATTTCTGCATTTCCATAAGTTACTTCAATTCTTATAGGAGTTTCATATATACTAAATAATTCATCAATTTTATTTCTTTGTATTACATTTTCTATGTCATTCAATTTTATAGTTTGTTTACCTTCTTTCATAAATATATCATCAGGCACAAACTTAACCTTATTATGCATATTTTTTATAACATTAGTATAATCTCCAACTAGCAGTTTATCTTCAGAAGCCATAGCCGTTTTTATACCTATTTCTTTATCCTTAGGCAAATTACTGCAGCTTCCTTCTAACTCTATTAATTTCACCTTTCTAATTTTGGTTTTTTCTCTAACTATGGACATAAGCCATTCATTGTAATCAAATCTATAATTATTTTCATCAGCATCTTTATCCCATATATCCTTAAGTTCTTCACTAACTATTAAAGTATGCCTATTTATTCTACTTCTTAGAACATCATATTTCGTATCTATATTAAACTTATTTTTTATAATTTCTTTATCTAGAGTGATCTCAAGTCTCATATTTTTCACCTATTTACATAAATTTAAATAGCATCTTTCCTAAGTTATAATTAACGTCGAAAAATCCACTTGGCCATTCTTCTTCAAATTGCCCATTGAAAGTCAATCTCATGTCCTTTACAGTTGCTCCTTCATTACTATGTTGAAAATAATATACTCCTACATCATCAGCACTTATTTTACCTTGAGCTACTAATATTTCAATTTGAGTTATCAAAAATATACTGTGGGTCTCAATAATAAACTTCTTATTTCCATCTTTAGAGCATTGTACAAATAAATCTGCTAGCTTAGATTGAGCATTAGGATGTATATGTACTTCTGGTTCTTCAATAATTAAGGTGCTATTATTTTTTGAATTTAAAGCCTCTATTATTATAGGTAAAATTTGTGATGTTCCCACTCCTACATCTAATAAATTATTTATTATGCCTGTTTGTTTATCTTTTATTAGAAGAGAATAAGTAGAATTCCCAAAGGATTTAATTTCTATACTCTTAGCTAAATCGAATTCTTTCAGCCAAAAATTTATTTTATCTTTTACATCATCCACTGAATTAATTAAAGTAGATATAATATTTTCTCCTGTACTTCCTACTGTATTTAAAGAACTCAATCTAGTTATATATTCAACCCTTTCAGGTTTATCTCGAAAAGGTTCTATATGTATTATGCTATCCGTAAACTTTTTTAATTTATTTTTTATTGATTCAAAAGTACTATAAATTATAGATATATGTTTGAGTTCATCTACCTCTGCTTTTATTAAAACCTCATCATTTATCCTAAAATAAAATTTTTCTGGAATAATTAATCCAGGAATCTTTATTAAAATCTCATCTATTTTTATAAAATATTCATCTTCTTCTAGTATCAGCTCTAAGCTTTTGTTATTTTTATAATGTACACTAAATTTGTTTACAACTATTCTTTCATCAAAATTTTTCTTAAAATAAAATTTAATTTTATTAATTAGATAATTTTCATTTTCTTTAACTAATTTATCTAAAACATCTTTTATATCTAAAGAACTTTTTTTGCTTATTTCATCAGCTATTCTAAATAATATATAATCTATATTTGAATTGTTTCTCTTATTTTCTTCTTCATTAAACTCAAAAGAAAAGCCTATACTATTATTAGTGTTATGGTTATATACCATGCTTGTATAATCTCCTATTTGATTATTCATATCTATAACAGATTCACTGTATCTGCTATCCATAGTATTTTTTAATGTAAGAATCCCTTTAATAAAGCTAGATTTTCCTCCGCTATTTGGTCCAACAAAAATATTTATTTTTTTTAAATTTACTTTTCCAGAGTTCTTAAAAGCCTTAAAATTTTCTAACTCTATGGATTTAATCATATTCATCCTCCATTAAATAAAAAAGCTAATATTAACACTTCACTATGTTAATATTAGCTTATTCTAATTTGCTTATACCCTATGTTTTCCTGTGATGCTTTCTATTTTTATTCTAACTATTTTAGTTTTACTTTTCGCCCTCTCAACATATGCTCTTCCTTCTTCTAAAAAATCCGGACTATATTTATATATAAGTTCCATTAATGGATCATATTTCTTTTCTTCTGATACAGAAAATGCATCCCCCATTACAATAACACTTTCATAAGCAGTACTGAACTTTTCAGGCAGTAGTCTTGTACTACCAACTACAGTAAATGACACTTTACTATTTTCTGTAATATTATCTAATTTACTTCCTTCCTCTGCACAATGAAAATAAATACTATCTTCTATAACTACATAACTTAAAGGTACTCCATAAGGTTGATTATCACTTCCACAAGTACATAATATACCATATTCACCTCTTCTAAGTAATTCTAATGCCTCTTTTTCATCCATTTTTCTATCTGATCTTCTCATAGATTTCATATCAATATTCCCCCTATTCTATTTATAATAAAAAACTATGTATCATATCATAACTTGGTTTTCCATTTACCAAGCGTTTTTATTTGTGTATAATATATTTAAAATTATATCATAATTATTTACAAAGAGAGGCATTCAATTATGAAAAAGATAGGTATGAGAAATTTTAAAACAGGAATTGCTGTTTTTTTATGTATAATTATATTAAGACTTCTAAAAGTTGAATATCCTTTTTACGCTTGCATTGCTGCAGTAATCTGTATGCAAAGTTCTGTTTTTGATTCCTTTAAGGTTGGAAAAAATAGAATGATAGGTACATTTATCGGTGCACTAATTGGGCTTTTATTTGCTCTAATTGACCCTCGAAATGCATTCTTATGTTTCTTAGGAATAATTGTTGTAATATACGTATGTAATGTACTAGGTCGAAATAAGTCAGCAACTATAGCTTGTATAGTATTCCTTGCTATTATGATTAATTTAAAAGACACTACTCCCCTTTTATATAGTGCTAATAGGCTTATGGAAACTTTTATCGGTATAGCTATTTCAGTTTTAGTTAACTATTTTATATCTCCGCCTAAATATTTAGAAAGTCTATCTGCCATGAAAAATAGCGTAATTGATAGCATATATGGTTTATTAAAAAATGAACTTTGCCAAAATACTTCCTTAGAATTAGCAACCTTAAATACACAGGTATCATCATTTGAAGATTTATTAAAATCATATATGTCTGAAATTGCTTCTAAAGAGATCAAACCTCATGAAACTGAAAGTTTTAATAAGGTATTGGAGCTTAGTAAAAAAGCTTATAGTCATCTATTTATGATAAAATCTCTTAATGCAAACTGTAATCTTAATAAGAAAAATAAGGATAGAATAGTAGAACTCTTTGATATGTGCAATATAGATACAAAGGATATACCATATGAAAATAATGACATAGAAATAATATATAATTATCATATAAATAATTTAATAGATATTGTAGACACCTTAAAAACTGATTTAAATTAATAAAAAAGGGGATGTCGCACTAAGAATAAA
>JAYFRK010000133.1:0-4014 GCA_034925975.1 Clostridium sp. | reverse complement strand
AAAAAACAATATCTTTTTTGATATTGTTTTTCAAAGAATATCCTTAATTTTTAATATTGAAAAATCATTATTGCAAAGTTTTTTCCTTGGTTTATTAGAAATGACAAATGGTTGTAGTTTAATCTCAAATTTAAATTTTGATATTATGTATAAAATTATAATATTAAGCTTTTTAATTTCATTTAGTGGCTTGTCTATAATATCACAAACTTATTCAATTACTTATAAATATAACTTTTCCTTAAGATTATACATTAGTAGAAAATTAATTCAAGGATTTATATGTAGTATTATATCAGTTATACTTTATAAGTTTAATATATTCAATTTATCAAAAAGTACATTTAACGCAGAAATGCTAAATAATAAGGGATTAAGTTTGAATATTATTTTTGCAATAGAAATATTATTAATCCTCTTCCCTATAATAACTCAAAAACTATTTAGGCGCATTTCTTAACTCTTTAATATTTTCCCTTACAGTACTTGTAACAGAGGTTATATTTGATTCCATACTCTTTAAATATTCCTCTGTTTCTTTTTTTATATTTAAAAGCATTTGTTGAGATTTCAAATTTATTTCATTTTCTAATTGGCATAGAATTTCATCAGCATATTCTTTTGCACCCATTCTAATGGTTTTTGCATCTCTTTTAGCTGAAATAACCAGTTCTTCTGCTTTTATTTCAGCTTCCTTTGTGATACTGTGCTTTTCAATTTCTTTCTTTAACATCTCATAACTTTCTTTTTTAATATGTTCTGCTTGTACATGAGCATCGCTTAAAATTCTTTCTTTTTCTTCACAGATCCATTGAGCTTTTTTAAATTCATCTGGAAGATAATTTATAATTTGTTCTATTATATCTGTAATTTCCTTCTTATTAACCATTGTTTTATTTAAAATAGGCATATTATGTGACGTTTCAATTATTTCCTGAAGATATTCCAATAACTTCATAACCTCCATTTATATCATCACCCTACTTTTTTAATTTTATCATAATATCTTCTATTATCTCTTCTGGAACCAAGTCCTCTATACATCCACCAAACATAGCTACCTGTTTTATTGAAGAAGAGCTTAAATATGAATATTTAGCACTAGTCATCATAAAAAAGGTTTCAACAGATGAATCTAATTTTTTATTCATTAGAGCCATTTGAAATTCATAATCAAAATCTGACACCGCTCTCAATCCCTTAATAATAACCTGAGCCTTCTTTTCCATCATATAATTTACCAAAAGACCGTGAAAACTATCAACCTTTACATTTTTAATATTCCTTGTAACTTTTTTTATTAATTCAACTCTTTCATCAATATCAAAAAGTCCTTTTTTATCAGGATTAACCAATACCGTTACAATAACTTCATCGAATATATTAGCTGAACGCTTAATAATATCTAGATGTCCTTTGGTTATTGGATCAAAACTTCCTGGATATACTGCAATCTTCATGCTAATCTTAATCCTCCTTATGCATATAAAAACATACAGTTGTATTACCATATTTTCTATGGTCAATTAAAATTATCTGATCATTCCCCTCATAGATATCTTCAGATGAGTCTATTTTAGTAACTATTAACCCACTTTTATCTAATAAGGATTCCTCTGTTACTATTTCAACAGCTGGTGGAATCATTTCTTTAGCATAAGGTGGATCTATAAATATTAAATCAAAAACTTTTTTCTTTCTTCCTAAATCCTTAAGTGCACTATATGAATCCATGTTTAGACATATACATTTATCTTCAAATTTTAAATTCTGAACATTTTGCTTTAAATTTTTAAATGTAGATGGATGCTTATCCACTAAATAGCACTCTTTAGCTCCTCTACTTACAGCCTCCAGTCCTAAACTTCCTGTACCTGCAAATACATCTACAGCTACTGAGTCTGGAACTCTATTTTGAATTATATTAAAAATACTTTCTTTAACTCTATCTAATGTTGGTCTTGTTTGCATACCATCTGGCGGCAAAATATTTCTACCCTTTGCAATTCCTGCAATTATTCTCATGAGTGTCCTCCTATGTCAATACGTACAATATATCTTATTTCATATTTTAACATATATAAATCTATTATACAAAAACATTTTTATTTCCCTATATTTCTCTTTTAATTAAAACATATATATTTAGATGTTTGATTCAATTTATCAATTATTCTATTTTTTATTATAATATCTTTTTCATTATTACTTCTAATCAAATTTTTAGCTTATTTGTTAGCATACTTAAATATTTCAAAATCATTTATTATATCAGATAAAATCAAACCATTTTCTCCATGTTGATTTACTCCAAATATTTCTCCGCTTCCTCTTAGCTTTAAATCCTCTTCTGCTATGAAAAAGCCATTATTACTGCTAGTTAAAATGTTCATTCGTTTCTTTGAGACTTCATTTTTTAAATCGCTAACTAAGATACAATAAGACTGTTTACTCCCTCTCCCTACTCTTCCTCTAAGCTGATGAAGTTGAGATAATCCAAATCTTTCAGCATTTTCAATTATCATAATTGTAGCATTTGGAACATTTACACCTACTTCTATTACTGTAGTAGAAATTATAGCTTTAATGTTACCGATTTTAAAATTCTCCATAATTTCATCTTTTATCTTTTGCTGCATTCTCCCATGTAATATTTCTAAACTTATATCTTTAAAGTAATTTTCTTTTAACTCATTATATAGTTTCTCTACAGATATAGCTTTTATTTCATCATTTTCCTCAACTAAAGGGCAGACAATGTACACTTGGGCTCCCTTTTCAATTTCTTTTAATGCAAAAGTATATATTCTTTTTCTCATTTTACTATTTACACAGAATGTATCTACTTTTTTTCTTCCAGGAGGCAATTCATTTATGGTTGATATGTCTAAATCACCATACAATGTTAATACTAATGTTCTTGGTATAGGCGTTGCAGACATTACAAGCACATCTACTTTATTGTTCTTATTTAAGAGTTTATTTCTTTGCCTCACACCAAATCTATGTTGCTCATCTGTTACTATCATACCTATATTTTCAAATTCAACATCCTCTTCTAATAAAGCATGAGTCCCTATTAGTATATCAATTTTACCTTTCTTCAAATCATCTTTTATTCTTTTTTTGTTCTTTATTGTAGTACTTCCAGCTAGCATTTCAATATTTATGTCAAAATCTCTAAATAATTTTTTGGCTTCTTCATAATGTTGATATGCTAGTATTTCCGTTGGAGCCATAAGTGCAGCCTGATATCCGTTTTTAATTATGTTAAATATGGCTATTAATGCAATAATAGTTTTCCCGCTTCCCACATCTCCTTGCACTAATCTATTCATAGGTTTATCTTTCTTTTGGTCAATTAAAATCTCTCTAACAACTCTATTTTGAGCTTCAGTGAGTTTAAAAGGTATTCTTTCTTTTAAAATCTTTAACTCATCAGAAATTTTGAAACTAATTCCTCCATTATTTTTGTATTCTCTAATTAGTTCTAACTTAAGAGAATATGTAAATAGTTCTTGAAATTTTAGTCTTTTTTTTGCTTCTCTCAATAAATTGAAGTCTTTTGGCATATGCATATTTCTAATTGCTTCATCTAATGAACATAATTTATACTTTTCCACTATGTATGTTGGAAGATTTTCAACTAACTTTATGCTTGATAAGACTGAAGAAATAGTTTTAATAAAAAAATTATTAGTAAGCTTATCACTTAAAGAATATATAGGAGTAATTTTATTAAATTTTTCATCACTCTCTATAATATAAGGGTTCATTAGACATTTTTTATATTTATCCACTTCCAGTTTCCCACAAAGGATATATTCACTATTAATTTTAAATTTATTTTTTACATATGGTTGATTGTACCACTTAGCTTCAAAGTTTATATTTTTATTTGTAAACACTACATTAGATATTATCAAATTCTTCCTAAGAAAAATATCCTTTTTAATTTGTTTAACGCTACCTTTAATTACAATTTTTCTACTCTCATTTATATTCTCTATACTA
>JAYFRK010000585.1:0-2746 GCA_034925975.1 Clostridium sp. | reverse complement strand
AAAGCGCCGATGGTACTGCACTGGAGACGGTGTGGAAGAGTAGGTCGTAGCCAGGTAAATGTTCCGCGATAGCTCAACGGTGGAGCACTCGGCTGTTAACCGATAGGTTGAAGGTTCGAATCCTTTTCGCGGAGCCATTTTTATTTTTTGATAGAATAATTAGTAATTAATATAAATCTTAAACTTTTATATAAAAAGTTTAAGATTTTTTTTATTTGGAAGGATATTTTCTGTGAATGTAGAATTATTTTAAGTAATATAGACCAGCAATCAATAATAAAATTAACTAAGTAGAAAATTAAAACTCATCATAAGTTTAGACTCTTCTGCTGCAATAAATTAACAATTTAATAATATAGTCTAATTAAAAACACTATTTAGTAACTTAGAAGGTTACAGATAAGGGGGAATTATTTTATGAAAAATTACTGCACCCAAGATTTAAGGAATATTGGATTAATTGGACACAGCGGCTCAGGGAAGACTACACTTGCTGAAGCTATACTATTTCATACAGGAACTAGTGATAGGTTTGGCAGAGTTGAAGATGAAAATACACTTAGTGATTATGATCCAGAAGAAAAGAAAAGAAAGATTTCAATAGCTACTTCAATTTTGCCATGCAAATGGAACAATGTGAAATTGAACGTAGTGGATATGCCTGGATACTTTGACTTCGTAGGAGAAACTATACAAGGATTAAAAGCAGCTGATATGGCTGTAATTGCAGTGTCAGCTAGATCCGGAGTAAAGGTAGGCACAGAAAAAGCCTGGGATTATGTTAATAAATATAATATGCCCAGATCATTTTTCATAAACAAATTAGATACAGAAAATAGTGATTTTGAAAAAGTGTTATTACAACTTAAAGAACAGTTTGGCATTTCTGTTGTACCAATCCAATACCCTGTTGGAAAAGAAAACGATTTTATAGGAATTATAGATATCATATCTAGAAAAGCAAAAGTATATAATCCAAAAACTAAGCAAATAGAAGTTTCCGAAGTTCCCAATGAATATATAGAAAAAGTTGATGAATATAAGAAAATGATAATTGAATCAATAGCTGAAACAGACGAAATACTACTAGAAAAATACTTTGAGGAAGGTACATTAAGTGATGAAGAAATTTATAACGGTCTTCAAAAAGGTACAAGATCAGGAGAAATAGCTCCAGTGGCTTGTGGTTCTGCTTATTTAGGAATAGGAATAAAAACTTTATTAGACGATATAATTGCCTGTTTCCCATCTCCAATGGAGTCAATACCGATTAAAGCTATTAATTTAGATAAAGATGAAGAACTAGAAATCTCTGTTGATGAAAAGTCGCCTTTTTCTGCGTTTGTGTTTAAGACCATTGCAGATCCTTTCGTAGGTAAGTTATCTTTATTTAAGGTCGTTACTGGAAAGGCTAAGGCTGATTCTGTTGTATACAATGCAAATAAGAAAAAGCATGAAAGAATCGGTGCTATGTATTACTTAAGAGGAAAAGAACAAATACAGACAAATGAAGTATTGGCAGGAGATATTGGAGCTGTATCAAAATTACAGTATCCTAGTACAGGTGATACATTATGCGAGTCTGAATCATCAATATGCTATGAAGAAATTAAGTTTCCTAAGCCATTAATCTCAATGGCTGTATTAACAAAATCAAAAGGTGATGAAGATAAAATATCATCTGGATTAAATAAACTCCTGGACGAAGATCCTACAATAAGTATTAAAAGGGATTTAGAAAATGCAGATACAATAATATCAGGAATAGGTGAAACTCATTTAGAAATAATAGCAAATAAACTGAAGAATAAATTTGGAGTAGAGGTAGATCTTCAGATACCTAAGATACCTTATAGAGAAACTATAAAAAAACAAGCAGATGTACAGGGGAAACATAAGAAGCAGACAGGTGGACATGGACAATATGGAGATGTAAAAATAAAATTTGAACCTAGAGATGATGGTGGAGAAGATTTATTATTTGTAGATAAAATTGTTGGCGGTGTCGTTCCAAGACATTATATACCTGCTGTTGAGAAAGGGTTAAGGGAAGCTATGAGACATGGAGTATTAGCTGGTTACCCTATTATAGGATTAAAAGCAACACTTCATGATGGATCTTACCATCCAGTAGATTCATCTGAAATGGCATTTAAAGTAGCAGCTTCAATTGCTTACAAAAAAGGAATTCAAGAAGCAAATCCTGTTTTACTAGAGCCTATTATGCATGTTGAAGTGGAAGTTCCTGATGATTTTATGGGTGATGTTATAGGAGATATAAACAAAAAACGAGGAAGAGTATTAGGTATGGAATCAGATAAAGGAATGCAAAAGATTATTGCTGAAGTTCCTATGGCAGAGATGTTTAAATATGCTACAGATTTAAAATCAATAACCGGTGCTAGAGGAAGCTTTGAAATGAGATTTGAAAGATATGAGGAACTTCCAGCCACTGAAGCTGAAAAAGTGATAAGCAAAGCAAAAGAAAAAGAATAGAAATTTACAAGATTAACTAAAAAGCTCTGGAATTTTATAAAATTCCAGAGCTTTTTTTTAATAATTTTTACATAAAACTTCGAAGTAACTTTGAGGATGTAGACATGCGGGACATACTTTAGGTGCTTCAACACCTTCATAAATAAATCCACAGTTTCCACATTTCCATAGAGTAGTTTCAGCTTTTTTAAACACTTCATTATTTTCAATATTAGCAAGTAATTTTCTATATCTTTCTTCGTGAGCTTTT
>JAYFRK010000542.1:0-8604 GCA_034925975.1 Clostridium sp. | reverse complement strand
AGTTCTGCAAGTATGGTTGAAGTTGGAACTACCAATAAGACTAGAATAGGGGAGTATTATAATGCTATTTATGATGAAGATTCAGTTCTATTAAAGGTACATACTAGCAATTACAAAATAACCGGCTTTACAGAAGAAGTTTCACTTCAAGAGTTAGTGGAGTTAGGATATGAAAAACAACTTATTGTTATGGAGGATTTAGGTAGTGGAAGCCTGTATGATTTATCATCTATAGGACTGCCCTATGAGCCAACTGTACAAGATAGCATAAAATCAGGAGCAGATATTGTAACTTTCAGTGGTGACAAGCTTCTAGGAGGACCACAAGTAGGAATAATTGTAGGAAGAAAAGATTTAATTGATAGGATTAAGAAAAATCCACTTACTCGTATGCTTAGATGCGACAAGATGACTATTGCTGCACTTACTGCTGTATTAAATTTATATAGTGATTTAGAAAATGCACCTAGCCATATACCTGCCCTTAAAATGATAGCTTTAAAGGAAGATGAACTGTTTTCTAGAGCAGCTGAGCTAGAAAAGAATATAAATATGGTTTTAGGAGATAAGTGCAAAACAGAAGTAATAGATGAACTAGATGAGGTTGGAGGAGGTTCTCTTCCAGGTGTAATCCTTAAGGGGAAGGCAGTAGCACTAAGTGCTAATAATATAGAAGTAAATAAAATTCAAGAACAACTTAGAAGAACAGATATTCCAATTGTATGCAGGATAAATAAGGATAGAATTATTTTAAATGTAAGAACTATTGAAAAAAGTGATTTTAAAATTATTGTTGAAGCTCTTACAGAAATATTAGGTGAAAAAGTATGAAGAATGTTGTAATGGGAACTGCAGGACATATAGATCATGGGAAAACAGCCCTTGTAAAGAGGCTTACAGGGGTTGATACAGATAGATTAGAAGAAGAAAAACGCAGAGGAATGACAATTGAGCTTGGTTTTGCTTCTTTGACTCTGCCATCGGGCAATGTGATTTCTGTAATAGATGTGCCTGGACATGAAAAGTTTGTTAAAACACTGGTAGCAGGAGTTACCGGAATAGACTTTGTTATGTTAGTAATTGCTGCAGATGAAGGGGTAATGCCTCAGACTAAGGAGCATATTGATATACTTTCACTTTTAAACGTAAAGTCTGGAGTAATTGTTTTAACAAAAACAGATTTAGTAGATGATGAATGGCTTCAGATGGTAAAGGATGATGTGAAAAATAGCCTTAAAGGAACTACTTTAGAAGACTATCCTATGATTCCAGTATCCTCAGTAACTGGAGAAGGTATTCAGGGGCTTGTTGAATACCTTGAAAAATTAACAGAGAAAGCTGCAAATTCAAATGCTGAAGAATTATTTAGATTATCTATAGATAGAGTTTTTACAATTACAGGGCATGGAACAATAATTACAGGAACTGTGGCTGGAGGAGAGATAAAAAAAGGTGATATGATTGAGATATTACCTAAAGGATTAAGTGCAAGGATTAGAGGAATTCAAGTGCACAATCATAATGTGGAAACAGCCAGTGCAGGAGATAGATGTGCCTTAAATATTGCTGGAGTTGAAAAAGCAGAAATAGAAAGAGGAAACCTAGCAGCAAACCCAGGAATTATAAAACCTACTAGAATTGTGGATGCTGTGCTGCACACAGTAAAAGATATGAAAGGCATAGCTCATAATCAACGGGTACATGTGCATGTAGGGACTAAGGAAGTGCTTGCTAGAATAAGAGTTTTAGGAGAAGATGAAATATTAGGAGAGAGCAAAGGGTATGTTCAACTTAGGTTTGAAGAGCCTATTGCAGTCATAAGAGGAGATAGGTTTATTATACGTTCCTATTCACCAGTGGTTACTTTAGGAGGAGGGAAAATAATTTTTCATTCTTCAAAAAATAGACAGAGATTTTCAGAGAAAACCATTGAAACTTTGAAGATAGGAGAAGCAGGAAATGTAGATGAACTAGTAGATTTTATTCTTAGGGATTCAGGAAAGTTATTAAGTATTGAAGACCTATGGAAGGAAACTTTTATTAATAAAAATGAAATTAGAAATATACTCCAAGAGTTAATGAACTTAGAAAAGGTAGTCTATTTACCAGAAACAGATAAATACATAAGTAGACATTTATATAGAGAATACATGAAAAAAATTAATATGGAATTTGAAACATTATATGAAAAATATCCTTTTAGATTTCAAATAGATAAAGAAGAGATAAAAAGTAAAGTGTTTAGCACTTTAGATGTAAAAGAATTTGCTGAACTATTGAATAGCTATATTAAGAATAATCTACTTAAATTAGATGGCAATTTTATAGTAGAGGCCCATAGAGATATGATTGATAGAATATCTGAAAGAAGCCAAACAAAATTAGTTGAAAAGACTTTTATGGAGAATGGACTGAATGTTAAAAGTATTCAGCAGCTGAAGGAAAATACAGATGTTAAACCATATAAGTTTGAAGATATTGAGAAATTTTTGATACAGTCTGGAAAGATAATTGATTTAGGTAGTGGAATATTGATTCATGTAGATGTATTGAAGCATAATGTAAAAAAATTAAGAGAGATTTTTGATAAAGAAGGTACTATTTCTGTAGTCCAAGCAAGAGACTACTTGGAAACAAGTAGAAAGTTTGCCGTAGCACTGCTAGAATATTTAGATAGCCTTGAGGTGACTATAAGATATGAGGACATTAGAAAGCCGGGAGTTCATTATATGGACTATTTTAGATAAATATACTGGTTTAAACTATAGATAAAAAGGTAGGTGAAAATAATATGATTACAATTTCTAAATTAGCAGCTGAAAAGTTCAAAGAAATGGCACTAAAAGCTAAAAATCCTGAAGTTACTATGCTTAGAGTTTCATTTGGTGGCTATGGCTGAGGAGGCCCAAGATTACAATTAACTCTGGATGAGTTAAAGAATGAAAATGATGTAGTTATAGAATCAGAAGGTGTAACAATAGTACATGATGCTGACCTTGGAGTATATTTAGACAATACAATTATCGATTACTCAAATGGTTGGTTAAATCGTGGATTTGTTATAAGAGGATCTAGAACATCCTCATGTTAGCAACTAGACCAAAGATTTAAATTAAAATTTAAATTGTTAAGGACTCTATGATTTCATAGGGTCCTTTCTATTAGTAGATTAAGCCTTATAAATGTCAAACCAAAACATAACTCCATTATCTAAATTTTTTACACCACACTCATTTCCATGGAGATTTTGCACTGCCTTTACAATAGATAACCCAAGACCGCTGCCACCATATTTTCGTGTTCTTGCCTTATCTACTTTGTAAAAGCTAATCCATATTTTATCTAGAGCTTCCTCTTGAATAGGATCTCCTGAATTAAAGATTTCAAATTTTACTTTTTCTTCAAGAGCCACTACAGTTATATTAATTATTTTATGGTTATTTACATGATTAATTGCATTATTTATATAGTTTATAATGACTTGTTCTATTCTAACAATATCACCGCAGACTGTAACAGTAGGTTCTTTAGTTACGTTAATTTTTATTTGCTTTTCTTCAAAAATTGCTCTGTATTTACTAAGGATTGAATCTATAAGTGAAGATATATTAAATACAGTTTTTTCTAGCTTAAAATAACCAGATTCAATTTGTGATAAATTCAGGAGGTCCTTAACTATTTTATCCATACGGGCTGTTTCATTTATAATGACATTACAGTAAAAGTCTTTGTCATCAGCGTTTTGTATAACATTGCTTCTTAAACCTTCTGAATAACCTTGGATTAATGAAATAGGAGTTTTTAATTCATGGGATACATTTGAAACAAATTCTTTACGCATTTCATCTATCTTTCGTTCTCTCTCTATATCTTCCATTAGTTTACGATTTTTTTCATTTAATTCTGAAATAGCATTATCTAATTTTTCGGAAAGATAATTAATACTTTTAGCCAGTTCTCCAATTTCATTTTCATCATTAATATTACATTTTTTAGAGAAATCCAAATTTGCCATATTCTGAGATACACTATTAAGTTCTAATATAGGCTTAGTAAAATTTTTAGAAAATAGATAAGCCCATATTCCTCCAATAAGGAGTACCAAAATACCTGTAAACATCATGAATTTATTAGCTGTATTTGCATTTTCTGTTATGGCAGGAAGAGGAGTTCTAATTATGAGAGAATCACCGTTGCTTAATGTGGTTTTAAGAACAAGAAAATCAATTTTTAAATCCTTATCCTTTTGAGTCAAGAACATATACTTTTCGCTATCAGGCATATATAAGCTTATAATTTCGGAAAGACTTTCTAAATCCATTTTAGTATTAGGTGCAGGGTTTATTTTTCTGCCAAATATTCTACTATCATTCCTTCTTAAGCTGCTTTCTGAATCTGAGTCAGGAGGAGCAATGGGTTTTCTAAAAAAAGGTTTTTCATTTAGTACTCTTGAAAAGGTGCTGTATTTTATCTTACCGCTGCTGTCTGCAATTATCATGTTTAGTGTTGAAGATGTCTCTAGCTTTTCTAGTTCTAAAGCTATATCTGCAGGGTTTCCTTTATATGATTGATTAATTAAAGTACTATTTTTTATCAGCATGTCTTTCTTTTCGTTTAAATAATACTTTTCAAGGTATTGTGTGTTTAGAAGAAGAGAAAACAATACAAAAAATATAATTAGACTGCTTATACCAATAAATAGTTTATATCTTATGGATTTTAACATTGTTTAACCTCGAATTTGTATCCAAAGCCTCTTACAGTTTGGATATAGGCCTCTTTAGTATCTAATTTTATTCTTAAACGATTAATATGAGTATCTACAGTTCTAAGACCGCCAAAATAGTCATAGCCCCATACTTTATTAAGTATTTGTTCTCTGCTTAATGCTCTTCCAACATTATTAACAAGATACAAGAGAAGCTCATATTCCTTTGGACTAAGATCTATATTATTACCTAAAATTTCTACGGAGCGGGCTGTATCATCTATTACAAGGCCATCAAAAGATTTTATAGAAAGGGACTCTTTTTCAAGTCTTCTGAGAACAGCATTCACTCTAGCTACCAGTATATTAGGGCTAAAAGGTTTAGTTATATATTCATCTGCACCAATCTCAAATCCAAACAACTCATCAAATTCTTCACTTCTTGCTGTAAGCATTATTATTGGAACCTTTGAAAAATTTCTTATATATTTACACACTGTCCAACCATCATAACCAGGGAGCATAACATCTAAAATAATAAGATCGATGTCACTGTTACTTTTTATAATTTCAATAGCTGTTTTACCATTATCGGTCTCTAGAATAAGATAGCCTTCCTTTTTTAAAAAATCTTTCAATAGTTTTCTTATAAGCTCTTCATCATCTACTATTAAGATTTTTTTATTCTCCATGTTTTTATCCTTTCCATTAGTAGGTTAAGGATGTTTTAGAGATTGTTGAATCTCTTAAAACATAGCCTATTTATTATATTTTATAAGACTATTGTCACAGTTGTTTTACAAGGCAAAAAAAACTGCAGGGAATACCTACAGTTTTAATTTTAAAGTTATCTTTTCATAAAAGGCTTATCTTTATGTACTTCTGGAATAGCCTTTTTTAAAGTATCTGCTTTTGATTGAGATATTATACCTTGCTTAACCATTTCTGCGAAAATATCTTGCTTTGGTTCAGCTTTTTTATCTTTGAAATAAGCATCTCTTTGTTCTTTTGTCATATCTTTAACTTTAGCCATGTCTTCTTTGATTTTTGGTCTATTTTGCTCCATGAAAGCTATGATTTTGTCTTCTTCAGCTTGAGTAATTACTCCAGCTTTTACTTGACTATCAAGTTGTGATTTGAAATGATCCTTATCAGGTCTTTGCATTTTAGGCATAGTTTTTTCTATAGCATCAGCTTGTTCTTGAGTTATTACTTTTTGGTCAACTAGGTCTTTTAGAAAATTCATTTTTTCTTTTGGTTTATTAGCTTTAAAGTAAGCTTCACGTTCAGTTTCTGTCATGTTTTTAATTTTATCAAATTCAGCCTTCATTTCATTTTGTTTTTTAGTTAAGTAATCTTTAATAGTGTCAGCTTGTTTTTGAGTTATAGTACCAGCTTTAACTAATGAGTCAAGCTTTCCTATCATAGCCTCTTCTGGAAAACCATGTTTTTGTCTATTGAATTTCTTATAATTTTTCTTCTGAGTTATATTAGAAGTAGACTTATTAGTGTCAGAGGCATTACCACTTTTAGCAAAAGCAATACTGCCAGCTGATAAAATCATACCTCCTGCTAATACACCTGTAATAACTTTAGTCATAATTCTAGGATTTTTCATTGTAAAACTCCTTTCAATTTAGCATTTTATTTTACATTGTTATTTTATCCATATTATGTTACAGAATTGTCACAGGATTTTTAACGTTTTAATAAGATTGAGTTTAAAACAGATATTTATTTGTTATAATGTAAATGAAATAAATCTATAGAAAAGTTTTAAGAGCTGGAAAATTAGAAAAATACAATTAGTTTTATAGAAATAATATATTTTTATGCTAATGAATATTAGAGGGAGATACAATGGATAAAGACACAATAGTAGAACAATTATATCCGTCAATTGTTGAAAATGATAAAGGGTTCAATGAGATACTTTTAAGGGCATTAGACTCGGTAAGTGATGGTATATCCTTTTGTGATAAGGATGGATATCTTCTATATGTAAACAATGCCTGTTGTGAAATAGTAGGAGCGGATAAAGAAGAGCTGCTTAACAAGAAAGTAGATAGCTTATCCCCGGACAAGCCAATGCTAATAGAGGTTATTGAAAAGAAAAAAAGTATTATAGATATAGAATATTTTTGGAATTTTAAAGGGAAAAGAACACATCTTATAAATTCAGGATACCCTATATTTGATGAGAAGGGCAATATTATTGGGGCAATAGATATATTTAGAAGCATTGAGCGTTCTAGAGAACTTGCTAATACAATTGCAGGGCACCAAGCCTTTTTTATGTTTGATGATATTGTTGGAGAAAGTGTAAACTTGAAAGAGATTATAAATCTAGCTAAGACATTTTCAAAAAGTAATGAGAGTATATTAATATTTGGAGAAACAGGCACAGGAAAAGAATTATTTGCTCAATCTATACACAATTATAGTAATAGAAGACGTAAACCATTTGTTGCATTAAACTGTGCAAACTTGCCAAATGAACTTATAGATAGTGAACTTTTTGGATATGAGGAAGGAGCCTTTACTGGAGCTAGAAAAGGTGGAAAGCCTGGAAAGTTTGAATTGGCAAATGGTGGCACGTTGTTTTTAGACGAGCTAGGAGAGATGCAGATAGATATTCAGGCTAAATTATTACGTGTACTTGAAACTATGTGTATAAATAGGATTGGTGGAAACAAACCTATAAATGTAGATGTAAGAATAATAGCTGCCACAAATAAGAATTTAGAGGAAATGGTTCAGGAAGGAAAGTTTAGAAGAGATCTTTATTATAGATTAAAAGTTTTATGTCTTGAAATTCCTCCTTTGAGGGAGAGGGGAGAAGACATACTTTTACTTGCAGACTACTTTGTAAAAAAGCTTGTAAGTAAGGGGAATAAGTATGTTAAAGGAATAGATAATAGAGCAAAGGAAATGCTTATGAAGCATAGTTGGCAGGGGAATATTAGAGAACTTGAAAATGTAATTTCTAGATCTATGTTTATATGTGAAGGGGATTGGATTACAGAAAAGACGCTTTTCATGGCTGGATTTAAAGAACCCATATATGAAAATATAATAAAGAAGGAACCATTAAAAATAAGTAAGGATATTTTAGTAGATATATTAAATGCAAATAAGGGAAATAAAAAGAAAACTGCTCAGATTCTTGGAATTTCCAGACCAACACTATATAAGTTTTTAAAAAAGTATGGTCTATAAAAAAAGTGTAAAGTGTTTACATGTAAATACTTTACACTTTTTTTATTGGTGAAACCCGCTAAAATAGCAGTATTCTAAAATAAAAAAAGAATCTAAGTGTAAAGTGATTTACACTTAGATTCTTTTTTTATTCATGGATATAATCAGCAACATTGAAAGTACAAGATTTAAGAGCCGATTTACATTTTGGAGCGATTCTTGCGAATGGTATATTTCAAGTAAAAATTTACAAAGTTAAAGCTCGCATGATAACTGAACTAACTTTAAGGGGGAAGCTGAATTGAATAAAAATATTGATAAATGTAAAGCTATTGTTGAGAAAGATAAAAAGATGTACGCACAAGCAGGTAAAATTCCATATTTCCCATTGGCAGTAAAAAAGGGTCAAGGGGCAATAATTGAAGATGCCGATGGCAATGAATATATAGATTTGTTAGCTAGTGCTGCTATGCTTAATACTGGTCACTGTCATCCAAAGATTGTAGAAGCCATCACAGAGCAAGCAAAAGATTTTGTTCACTATATTTATCCTTATGTATATCACGAACCGCTTGTAGAACTTGCAAAAGAAATTATAGATATTACTCCTGGAAATTTTGAAAAAAGAGTTATATTTGGACTTACAGGTTCTGATGCCAATGATGGAATGATAAAATTTGCAAGGGCATATACAGGAA
>JAYFRK010000487.1:0-1917 GCA_034925975.1 Clostridium sp. | reverse complement strand
ATCACTTTCTTTTGTCTCACCATCTACAAACTTATGTATAGCTCCTTCTTCTCTATAAGCATTTTTTACAATATCAATCATTTTTGTATTTGATATAATTTCTTTTATGCTTCCTCCTATTGCTTTCTCTTTGCTAGTTCCTAAAAAATCACAATACTGGTCATTAATGTCTGTAACTATACCTTCCTTGTCAACAACGATAAATCCATCATCAGTCATAGTAAGTATTTCATCGAATATGTATTTATATCTATCTAAATTATTTTTCATAATCGTTACACTCCTACCTGTTTGTGAATTAAATTTAAATAGGCAGACGTAGCTGTCTGCCTATTTGCTTATTACTAAGCTACTATATAATTTTATTATACTTTCAAATTAGACTATTAGCAAGGATATCTAATTTTTAAAGAGATTAATTAAAATGGTTTATAACTGGATTTCGTAATTTAGTTTTACTTTGTAGCCATTACAGTTCCTTCTCCCTCAATAACCATTTCTCCTCTCTGATTAACTATAGTTGTCTTTAAGTATGCAATCCTTTTTTCCTTAATTATTTTAGTAACTTCTCCTGTAGCTGTTATTGTATCACCAATTTTAACTGGTAATAAAAATTTCAATGTTTGTCCTAGGTAAATAGCATCAGCTCCTGGAATACACATACCTACTACTGTTGAAAAAAATGAAGCTGTAAACATTCCATGAGCAATTCTTTCTCCAAACCTCGTGGTCTTTGCATATTCAGCGTTAATGTGCACAGGATTAAAATCTGCAATTAATCCTGCATAGGTATTAATATCTGATTCAGTAATAGTCTTACTTATGCTAGCTTTTTGTCCAATGTACATTTCCTCTATACTATAGCCACTCATATTTAAGCTGTTATCATCTATCATACTACTCATACTATTTACCCCACTTTCATTTATATTTTAAACTTCAAAGGAGTTATTTTTTTCAATCTCTTCAATCATAGCTGGAATAACTTCTTTTAAATCTCCTACAAGACCAAAGTCGCAAACCTTAAAAATAGGAGCTGTTGGGTCACTATTTATTGCTACAATATATTTTGATTCGCTCATACCTGCTAAATGCTGAATAGCACCAGAGATACCACAAGCGAAATAAATTTCTGGTCTTACTGTTGTTCCTGTTTGACCTACTTGGTGCATACCATCAATCCATCCTGCATCAACACAAGCTCTAGAAGATCCAACTTCTCCACCTAATTTTTCTGCAAGAGCTCTAATTAATTCAAAGCCTTCAGGTCCTTTTACACCACGTCCGCCAGATACAATGATCTTTGCATCTGTAAGGTCAACTCTCTTTTTACCACTCTTTATAATTTCAACTACATTAGCTATAATATCTTTTTCATTAAGGCTAGGAGTTATTACTTCTACAGCTCCTGCTGGATCATCTGTATGAGCTGCCTTTTGCATAACCCCAGGTCTTACTGTAGCCATTTGAGGTCTATTAATTGGACATATAATAGTAGCCATTAAATTTCCACCAAAGGCAGGTCTTGTTTGAAGAATTTTTCCATCTGTAGGATCAATCTCAAGCTTTGTACAGTCGGCAACTAATCCTGTACCAACCTTTGCTGCAATTCTAGGACCTATATCTCTTCCTATGGATGTAGCTCCAACTAGGACTATTTCAGGTTTTCTCTCAAGAATAAGGTTAGAAATTGAAATTGAATAACCATCTGTTGAAAAAGTCTTTAATAATGGACTTGATATATATAAAACCTTATCTACACCATAATGAAGGAGCTTATTTACTTCCTCATCAATTTCATGTCCTGCCACAACTACAATTACCTTTTTGTTAATTTCACTTGCAAGCTTTCTAGCTTCACCAATTAATTCTATGGTTACAGGGTGAATTTTTCCTTCTCTTTGTTCCCCAATTACC
>JAYFRK010000221.1:0-5869 GCA_034925975.1 Clostridium sp. | reverse complement strand
GCTCTTAACAGCTTTTTTATTTTTAGCAACCTTTTCAGAGGCTGTTCTAAGTGCTTCTTGATCATCTTCAATAAAGTTAAGCATAAGTTCTCTATCAACATTCCAAGTGTCTATATATCTATCTTCCTTGTCATAAATTCTTACTGTGCTTAAATTTGTTGGGTCATACCTTACATAAACTTCTTTATCAAGGTGTTCCCAAACATTCTCACAAGAGTACCAAATCTTCTCTCCTGCAATTGTAATAAATACACCTTTTCTTTTAACCTTTTGATATTGGCTATTACGCATAAGTAGAAGGTTTAAATCTTCTTCATTGAAGGCTTTCCTTTGAACCCTGTTTTGAATACTTTCATTCCATACTTCAAGCCTTGTATATCCCTTATACCTATTCTTTTCTGCTCCGCCGTAAGCTTCCATATTGTATTGACCATCTATTAAGTCAGCAATCTGCTCTCTAATACTGCTATCCGTTGGAATAAGTCCTTTTTTAATTTTGCTTTTTAGACTCTCAGGCTTTTCTATAATATTTCCACCTGTATAGCTATCAAATAATCTAGAAATACTATTTTTAAAGGTTAAAAACATTCTTTCAATAGGTTTTGCTTTAGCATTTCTAACTATTGCATTTTTCATTTCTATACCAAGCCTTGAAAGAATTGTTTCAGGCTTTTGGACATCTATTTGACTTTTTTTAGTACGGTGTCCTCTACCTGCAATGTCATTAGTTAAGAACTCAGTACCATTATCGAAATATACGAGCTTTGGAGCACCGAACCTTAATATTCCATGTCTTAATGCAAATATTGTTGAGTTTGAACATGGATTGTCAGTAATATTCCAACCAACCAATACTCCACTCTTTGCATCCATAAAAGCAGTTAAACTCATTCTGTGAGTTGCATCTTTGCCATCATACTTTGTCATAATATCAAAGGTATGGTTATCTGCAATCCATACATCATTTGCTTCAAGTTCATCATATAGCCTTTCAATGTAGGTTATACATTCATCTGTCATAGCTTTCTCACCATAACGCATAAGGGTATGTACCGCCTTTGGAACAGTATCAAGTTTCCTTCTAAAAGTCCTTTCAGTAGGAAGCTCTGCTGCAAGCTCTGGATAAAACTGTCTTGTCCACTCCTGGGTTATTTTATAGCATTGACTTACTGGAAGTCTTTTATCATCAAGATAATAGTATAAAAAACCTTCCCATATTTCCTGTGGTACAGTACTTTTACCCTTATTCCAACCTCCACGTCCATCAAGCAGTCCTCCAAGCTCTCCTTCTTTATAGTAAGAATACTTTCTATAGAGGATATCCTCGCTTATACTTAAATCTCTATATTTAAGCTTCATAGCAGCTACAAACAACGGATCGGCTTCAGTAGCATTTTTATACTCACTTCTTACCTGTTGCCACTCCTTTAGAATTTCACACCAAAGCGTTATTTCCTCACGTTCCTTTGCTGAATACTCATCAAAAGCTTTCTTTTCTATTAACCTTTTATTCTTTTTCTTATCCTCTTTCAGCTCTGGTACTATTGGTACTGTATCAGATTTAATCTTTGCATAATACTTCTTTTGTAGTTCCTCTGGCAGTGCTGAAACAGGTACTAAATATTGCTTTATATTATTTGCTGGGTTGCTATCATCTTGAGCCTGAAGCTTACCTTCTTTAATAATCCTTCTGATATACCTTTCAGTACATCCTTTTAATTCAGCAACCTCTTTAACTGTAAGTAAATTCATTTTTTTATCACCTGCCTTTAGGCTAATGTAATCTGCCTCATCAGTGCCAGTAGATCATCTCTGGCAGACAGGGAACTTGTCCCTGTTTCGGCTACTTTATTGGTTTCAAGCCATACATTAAAAGTATCTCTTTATCTTTAGGAAAATCTTCAAAGAATTTTTTATCACTTATTGTATATGAACGGTTTTTATAAACAGCAGCTACCTTTTTCATATTTGCTATGCTTGGCTCTAAGTTTCGTTCTTTTAAAACCTTTTTAAGTACCTCTATATCAACTGTAAACTCAAGTTTTATCTTGATACCTTCCACCTCGTATCCCTCCTTTCGCTTGTGGTATAATTTTCTTAGAAGGGAGGTGTTGTTATATGTCAAAAACTTATTTGCATGAAAAAGAATTAACTCAAAAGTGTCCATGTGGGTATTCTATTCTCAGCTTTCCAAATACGTTGAATAAGCTTAATGTTTTGTGGTCATTTAATTCAGCTTATCAAGACCTAGGCAATTCCAATAAATACTATGCAAGCTTTCAAGGTTATGTTAATGGTACTCTTAAATATGAGTTAAACTTTGAATGTATTGCTACTCCTGAAAAACATATTTGCAATGTTACTCGCTTAGTCGATAAGACTGAAAATACAAATTGCAACCGTAGTGTTTAAAATTCAAAACCAAAACTACTTTTTTATAAACACTATCAAAGATTTCTACTGTTAAATCATCATCAACTTCTTTAAGGTGAATTGATGCGGTTGATGTAAATAATGCATTTATAACGTTTCTTAAATACTCCTGCTCCTCCAAAGTAGGAGTGTTTTCTTCTCTAAATTTAAGTTTTTCAATTGTGGCTTCATCCATCTTCTGCTTATCAAAAGTTACTCTGACTGGTATATTTACCACTGTATCTACACTTGCCATACTCAAGCCCCCTTAATATTTGGAAATACTATTTCACCCTTTACTGCATGTATTACAATGTTGTCATCCATATCTACTACTCTAATTTCTGAAAATTTATCTTTCTTAGATATAACAAACTGCCACGCTTCATTTGCATCACTAAGCTCTACTGGTGGCAAGTATCTGCCATTTACCTTTTTAAAGCAATAACATTGGAACATTGACTTTTCTCCTTTCTGACCTGCCATCTTCAGTACCAAGAGGTCATCCTTGGTAGACAGAGGATTTTCTTCCCCTGTTTCGACTATAATTCCGTTTTTAACTTCTCTAATGCAGATTGATGTATCATTCTATCCTTTTCATTTAGATCATTCCTTATTAGATTCTCCAAATCTCTTATTTGTCTTTGAAGCTTTTCTTTATCCTTTGGAACTACTATTTCTATCATCACTTCACCTCGATTTATTTAATACCATGAACCAGTCTGTGTATAATGAAGCCATTCTCCATTTTTAAAAACTACTTTAAGATATGTCTTTTCCCACTTTATACTTACTGGTGTAAAATCTTTTTTAGCCTCTATCCCTAAACCCGATTGATGTTTATAAAATACTCTTTCAAAGAGTTTTTTCTGTTCTTCAGTCAGCTTTTTATATCCTCTTACCCTTCCTAACTCCATCTTATTTCCCTCCCTTCAAGAAGCTAATAATTTTTTTCTTTCTTCCTCGTTCTCTGCAAGCTGATCTATTATTAAATCCTTATATTTAGTGCCTGGTATAACTCCACGAGTAATTTCACTTATTCTATGTTTAGTTGTTCCAACTTTCTCAGCAAGTTCTGTAGATGTCATATTCTTTTCTACAAGACGTATTTTTACCCACTTTCCAAAATCAGTAAGTTCCTTATATGGCTTTCCCATACGAAAACCTCCTTTGCTAATTTAATTGTCTTATTTAAGTCCCACTACTGCTGTGATATAATTTATATATTGTAATATGTTACTTTTATTATAATGGCATATTTGCCATTAGTCAATAGTATAAATGGTATAAATACCATTTGATTGGGAGGGATTTTTTTGTCATTAGTAGATCGTATAAATAATGCTGCAAAAGAAAAGAACATGACTTTAGCTTCTATAGAACGTGAGCTTAGTTTTGGTCAAGGAACTATAAGAAAGTGGGACAAGAACTCACCTTCATGCGAAAAAGTTTTGAAAGTGGCAAATTTGCTACAATTGAATGCCAATTATCTTTTAACTGGTGAAACACCTCAACCTAGTTCTAATGGAATTGAATTTACAGATGAAGAAATTGAAATGATTAAAGTTTTTAGACAGTTAACCACTAAACAGCAATCCATAATTAAAGGAAAAATATATGAGTATGAGGAAGATCTAACTAAAGAAAAAACTCACCTATCATCGAGAAGACAGGCAACTTAATATATGTGAAGTTTTAGGATAAACAGCTATCAATTAGATGCAGCAATAAACTGCTTTTATTTTTAACGTTCAACCGTAACAAATTACTTTTAAATATTTTAAAAGACCGTTAAAATGCTATTAAAATATACTTTTAAAGCTTTAAAAATTAATATTAAACCACTCAAGGAGGTATAAACATGGGGTTATTTAGAAAAAAAGAAAAGGATTATGATTGCCGTTTTAGCGGAATTGTTTTAGAAACTGAGAATGTCACTGCTATTACAAAAGGAACACCTATAACGGTGTCCATAAAAGATAATGTTGTAAAGCTATCTAATCAATATTTATCATCTACTTTAAACCTTGATCAAATTTCATCTACAGATATTTATTTTGAACATGATCTTATAGAAAAACAAAAAAGTGTTATAGGCAGAGGGATAGCTGGTGGTGTTTTAGCTGGTCCTCTAGGTGCAGTAATTGGTGGATTATCAGGAACAACTTCAAAAACTAAAAAAACACTAAGAAAATTCTTAGTGTTGAACTTTATTTCTTCATCTGATGGAAAAAATTGCTCTATTGTTCTTGAAGCTGACTCTTTTAATAACGATGCTGCTAGATTTGTAAACATTGTAAGACAGCGTAAAGGACATCAAACCCTTCAATTATAACTATAGTATATATTATTTTAATGGTTATTGTCATAGCGAGGAACTAGTTCCCCGTCACTGCAAAAATAGTTCCTCGAGTTCCTCGCTAAAAAGCATTAAAATATACTTTTATTAAATTATTTATTTAATGCTTTCATTTAATGCCTTAAAAAAACAAAAAGCCTTTAAACTCATTGTTTATCGGCTATTACACACACATCTTACAATTTAATTTTAATGTTTTAATGCTTTTTTAATGCTTTTTAACACTTTCCACTATTAACACACAATCCACAACTTATCCACAGCCTTTTTAAGGACTTTACCTATTTTATCTTTGACAACGCCCTTTCCACTCCAACAGCCTTTTTTACACTTACCTCACACCTAAACCTCGCCTATTTCAAGGGTTCTCACTCCTATTTACCCTTTTTTACGTTCTTTTACGGATTGACCTCTCTTTTTGTATTTTCCTTGTCATTTAACAGTAGTGTAATAAACTCTTGTACTGATTTTATACTTTTAGAATCAAATTTATCTTTTGAATTAGTTTTATCAGTAGTTGTACCCATATCTGGCATCTTACTAAATATATCAAGCATTTGATTTAAAACATTAGTTTTTTCAGTAGGATCAGTTATTTTGTTCAACATAGGAAGCTTAAGTAATTGCTGAACATTCTTAAGCTGCTCAGCGCTCATCATCTCATCTGATTTTGCATTATCCTTATTCATATTAGGCATTTTGCTAAATATATCAACCAATTTTATTACGGCTGCTGTCTTTTCGTTTGGATCTTTAATACTGCTTATATCAGGTAAAGCTAATAGTTCTTGAATAGTTTGTAAATCTCCTTGTTTAAGTTGGTTTCCAGAACTAGCTGTAGTACTACTAGGCATATTTTTAAATATATCCATAAGCTGAATTAAAGTATTCTTTTTTTCTTTAGGGTCTTTTATTTCGTTAATCATTGGAAGCTTCAATAATTTTTCAACAGAATCCATTTCTTTTTTACTCATTTTATTTGTTGATTTTGAATTAGAAGTAGTGCTAAAGTCTTTTATCTCTGGAATTTTAGCAAGTGCTTTATTCATTGTTTTTGTATCAAGCTGCATTGAAGTACTTGCACCAGGCATATCTTTT
>JAYFRK010000561.1:0-5223 GCA_034925975.1 Clostridium sp. | reverse complement strand
ACATCAATAATATTCATTATTTCACTATAAGGTATCTTAAAGGTTGGGAATCCTGCCGCATATGGAGCTATTTCATAAGGATTAAAGTAAATATATAAAGCATCCTCATCTACATAGAAAGGCTGATCTTCTTTTATTCCCTTGTAACTATCAGGCCATACATAAGAATATTCTTTATTATTTTTTATTTCCTTCTCTATAATATCACTTAGTACTTTTACGTAATTACTGTCTTTTTTAAATAAATCTTTTAGACTATAAAATTTTCCACTATTTAAATCTATATGAGGATAATCTTTAGATGGCATACCATGAGCAGCACCAAAATAGTATTTATAGCCTATAATCTCTAATACAAGTAAATTCTTTTTAAAGAACTCCACTGAAAAATCACTAAGATATGTGTAATCTAACTGAATATCATTAGGGACATCTTTAACTTGTGATAATTCCTTTAGCTTTTTATTCACATCAGCTTCTACACTTTTATCTTTTATACCTTCTATTTGTGGATAATACACTAAATAATCTTTATTAGGCTTAAACTTTTCTTCTCTTATCCTATATCCATCTTGAAGAGGAATAATTGTGTTTTGTGTCCATATAATTTTTTCATGTTCATCTAAATAAGATATTCTAAAATCCACATCTGCTTTAATTAAATCTCCTTCAAAAGATAATGTGCCACTTCCATTAACTGTTGGCAATCTTTTTACTTGCTTTCCAGTGCTATCAATGAAAAATGTATTTTTAGCATCATATGCAGAAGCTAAGCCTTTATTATAATTAGATATACCGTAATAAATAAAACCTGTAAGGAAATTTCCATCAGTGTCAGCCACAGCATACTTAGAACCTATATAGGGCTTTTCCTTATCTATAGCTATTCCAACAGCTACTCTATTTTCTCCTAATAAATTTATATTATTATATTTAGGATCTAGTACGTAATTACCTTTCTTATCAATAAGTCCATATTGGTTAATATAATCTTCTGACATATTTACTACAGCTCTTCCACCACTAAATGCTTCAACCCCTGTATATTTTGGAGGGATAACTACATTTTCATTTTCATCCATAAACCCAAATTTATCTCCATCATTTTTTTGAAAGGCTAAAAGCCCTTCTCCCATATTTCCCACATAGGAATACCTATTATAATTCTTCAATACTTCTCCATTAAGTCCTATTAAAGCGTACTCTCCATTTCTTACTTTGACAATAGCCTTTTTATCTTTAAAATCACTAGCTGATTCATAGGCAGCATGAATTACTTCTTTTCCTTGTCTATCTAAATATCCATAAATCCAATTTCCTGCATTATCTACATCTGAATATAGTGCTCTTCCTTCTTGAAAACTTCCTATAAAATTATAAGGCTTATCAGTTACTTCTCTTCCCATTTCATCTATTAAATTAAATCCATTACTGCCAATAGCAACGGCTCTACCTTCTGAGAATTCATCTATGGTATCATATTTGGGATTTAGAATATATCCTCCCTTCATGTTTATAATTCCGTATAAACTATCAACTTCTACTATAGCAATACCATTTTCATTAAAATCACCGGCATATTTAAACTGAGGCTTAATTATGAAATTACCCTTTTCATCTATATATCCCCACTTTACTCCATTAATAGTTTTGATAGATGCTGGATAAAGCTTTGTAACTCTATTTCGTGATTTTGACATTACCTCTTCTTTTAACTTAGTCAACTCTTCTATAGATGGATATGGATACTGAAGCTTCATTGCTATTTCAATAGACTCTAATGCTTTTTTAAGTTCTCCAGACTTTATCTGTGCATCTGCAAGATAATACCAGTAAAAACCAGCTTCTGGCATTTCTTTAATCTTTTCTTCATAATATTCAGCTACTTTTTTGAAATAATATGGGTATACATCTTCAGCTCTTACTAGCTTCCCATTTTCCCATCTATATACATCAACTTTATATGCTTCCCCTGTATCATGTCTCCAGAGTGCTATTTCATCTTTTCCATCTCTTCCAGATTTACTAGGCATATCTTCAACTTCAATTTTACTATAATATATGTCTTCATCTACTATATTTTTAAAGCCATAAGGCATCCATTTGTAGATATTAAGCTTAGCCCAAATTGCTCCTACCTGCCATCCTATAACTATTTCACTTGATCTCTTATTAGTAATAGCTGCAACCTTCAAGTAGTTTACATCATATCCTTCTCCTTCTATGTTAGCTACAATACGCCAAGAATTACAATAATTTTTCAATACAATAATATAAACTTTTTCTTTCCACTTATAAGCAGCAATTACCTCTGCTATTCCATCATTATCTATATCTCTTAAATATATAGCTGGCTTTTTCACAGAATCCTGTAATTCTATAATCTGCCCTTCAGGAGGGAGATATTTTTTTACAAGATTAGAAAAACAAATATGGTACCACATAAAAAAAACCCTTTCATAAATTTATATTCTCAAAATATTATATGAAAGGGTTTTTAACATGTGATTTTATATAGTTTAATTTAATTGTGCATCTCTTTTAATTTATTCATATCTTAATGCATCTATTGGGTCTAACTGAGCTGCTTTCCTGGCAGGATATATACCAAAGAATATTCCAACAGCAGAAGAAAATATTATAGACCCTAATACTGCAGCAATAGAAATAGATGGAGTTATTCCGGCAAAATTACCTATAATTTCTGCTCCAACAATTCCTAATGTCATACCAATGATTCCGCCAATTAATGAAATTATGATTGACTCAGTTAAAAATTGAACTAATATTATTTTAGTAGTTGCCCCTATTGCCTTTCTTATTCCTATCTCTCTAGTTCTTTCTGTAACGGATACAAGCATAATATTCATAACTCCAATACCTCCCACAAGCAGGGATATTGCAGCAACTGCTCCTATAAATGCAGTGAATATATTAAGAACATTATTAATTTGATCTACTACTTTAAGTGCACTTTCTGCTGAATATACATTTTTCCCTCTATTATTATGTCTTGTTTGAATCAAATTTACTGCTGCATTTCCTGCAGTTTCACTATTTTCTTTTGAATCTGCCATAATTGTTATTACATCCATTTTAATTGGATTTGATTGAATGTTACCTATAAAAGTTATAGGAACAGTAACTAGTATAGGTCTACCGCTGTCATCCCCATTTCCGAATGGGCTAGTGAATCCTTTTTCAACACCTATAATAGTTATTTTCTTGCTGAGAGGTCCATCCCCTATTTTTATACTCTCTCCAACTACATCTTTATACCCAAATAATGCATTTGCAGAATATTCGTCTACTATTCCAACAGCTGCTCCTTTTTCATATTCTCTCTCATTGAAGAACCTACCATGTGTTATTTCTGAATTATTAATATATACAAAGTCATGATTTCCAGCAGTAATCACAGCTCTTTTACTTTTTTCCTTTGAAACAGCTAATCCTCTTGTTTGAACTATAGGACTTACATATTTAACAGAATCAATTTTTTCTTTTATTTGTTCCATATCTTCAAAAGTAAAATAATCTGTAGATTGTGCTTTTGATTGGTCTAATCTAATATTTACAGAGGAAGCTCCAATTTTTTCGAATTCTTCAGTTATTGTTTTCTTTCCTCCTTGGCCTAATGATATTATAGTTATAACTGAACTTATCCCAATAATTATACCAAGCATAGTGAGGAAAGAACGCATTTTATTTGCCTTTATACTTTCAAATGCCATCTTTACACTTTCAAATATATTCATTTTTCATCTCTCCCTAAAAGGATTCTGTTCTCTACCATTGAATCCGAAACAATTTCACCATCTTTAAAACGAATTACACGTTTTGCATGTTGTGCTATATCATTTTCATGAGTTACCATTACTACAGTAGCCCCTTCATTATTTAAATCCTGAAAGATTTTCATAATATCTAAGGATGATTTTGTATCTAAATTTCCTGTAGGCTCATCTGCCATAATTACAGAAGGTGAGTTTACAATGGCTCTTGCAATAGCTGCTCTTTGCTTTTGTCCACCTGATATTTCATTAGGAAGATGTTTTGCTCTATCTCTAATACCAACCTTTTCAAGTGCATTTAGTGCCTTTTCCCTTCTCTCTTTTGATGTTATTCCTGCATATAACATTGGCAGCTCCACATTCTCTAAAATACTCATTCTTGGTATTAAGTTAAAAGCTTGAAATACAAATCCTATTTCTTTATTTCTAATATAAGCAAGTTCTTCATCCTTAAAACTTGATACATCTTTATCATTTAAAATATAACTACCGCTATCCATTTTATCAAGACATCCAAGTATGTTCATAAAGGTTGATTTTCCTGAACCTGAAGGTCCCATTATAGCAGCGAACTCACCCTTTTCTATTTTAAGATTTATGTTTTTTAAAGCAGTAAACTCTATATCACCAGTTCTATATGTTTTGACTACATTATTTACATTTAACATTGTCTTCTCCCCCTACAGACTCCTTTGCTTTTATTCCATCTTTAATAGAAGTTGAAGGATTTAATATAACTTTTTCTCCTTTAGTAATTCCTTTTTTAATTTCCATATATGTATCTGACTGAAGTCCTATTTCAACAGATTTTTCTTTAGCAATTCCATTTTCTAAAACGTATACTAAATTTTTATTTCCCTTTTCAAATTTTACGCTTTCTACTGGAACCTTCAAAGCGTTATCTACCTCTCCTATGAGTATATCTATATCCACATCAAAATCAATTTTTAACTCTGGAGCTTTTTCTAAAATTGCTATCTCAACTCCCAATGTAGTGTCATTTCCTGCCATTGAAGATATTTTTTTTGCTGCTGGATCAATAAAGGTGACCTTACCTTTATAAATTTTCTCTCCCCCTTTTATGGTTACTTCCTGTCCTACTTTAACCTTATTAGCATCATATTTTCCAAGAGAAACTATAGCTTTTAAATTTTCTATATCCTGAACAACAACAACTGGTTGCATTCCGTTACTTGCTGCTCCCTCCACTGCATTTAAAGCTGTTACAACCCCTTCATTTTCCGCTATTATTGAACTTTGATTTTTCGAAAGATTTTGTTTTGCCATATCTAGTGATATTTTAGCCAAATTTACAGCATTATCTGTTTGTTTTAATTTTTCATCTGATATTGGCGTAATAGAACTTCTTTGCTGTTTTAGTGTCTCTAATTTAGCCTTATCCATTTGATTAGTACTTTTCTCAAGAATG
>JAYFRK010000216.1:0-2351 GCA_034925975.1 Clostridium sp. | reverse complement strand
CTAATTCGCATGCTTGAATTTTAAAATCACTTGTATATTTTCTTGCCATAAGTACACAACCTCCATTTGTTAAAATTATACTATATTTTTAACTGTTTTAGGTGTGTACTTTTACTATACAACTTTCTATCCATCACTATTCACTTTTCACTATTAGTTATTCACTAAAAGATTGCTTCGTAAAATATTTACATGCAGCCATCTTATAACTTTTACTCATATTACTAATTGAAGATTTAACAAGTTGGTTATGGAGTTACAATTTACCTGTAAATTAATATGTGTTAATATAGGGTATATATACAAGATTATAAGTTTTAGATGGAGTTTTTGGGCATACTAATATATTATAAGATTTAGAAACAATCTATGGAAAAGGAAGGGATTAATATGGATTTTGCAGCATTAGTTTTAATGGAATTGGATAGTGAAAATAAGTTTGTTAAAGAACTAGGAAGCTATGAAGTAGGAGATGGAGCTGAGTATGTAACTAAGTTTTTCTATAGCGAAAAGGATGATATGGTGCATTTATACTTTGACACTAATGAAGATGTGGAAGAATGGCAATATACAGCTATATACGATTTGCTCAACCATGAAGCCTTTGAAAAAAGTGGATATGAATTAGATGAATTAGATGAAGAATACAACCCTACTTGGGGAATTAAATTTGAATATATTGAAGAACATAGAGATATGGTATCAAAGTTAAATGAAATTTGTGAGCTTATAAGCGTTGAGATGAAGAAAGCATTTAAAGAGGCAGAGGAGAAGAAAGCAGAATACAACGCTGAATAGAGATGGATTATAGACTAGCGATTAAAAAAAGGAGGTTCCTGCTGTGAGTGAAGTAAAAAAGGTTAAAAGAAGAGAAGAAATTTCAAAAGAAGATAGATGGGATATAGAGAAGATTTATTCCAACACTGAAGATTGGGAAAAGGACTTTGGAAGATTAAAAGAAATGGCCCCAAAGATTAAAGAGTTTCAAGGAAAATTAAGCGATGCTAAAGAACTTTTAAACTTCTTAAAGTTAGATGAAGAAATTTCAAGACTTGCAGATAAGCTTCTAGTATATTCTTTTTTAAAGGCAGATGAAGATACTGCTAATAACGCAAATCAAGCAGTAAAAAATAAAATTGAAGCATATTCTGCTGAACTTGCTGCAATGTCGGCTTTTTTCATTCCAGAAATATTGTCTTATGAAGAAGGTACTATAGAGAAAGCTATGGAAACTCTTCCAGAATTAAAAGTATATGAGTTTATGCTAAAGAGAGTGCTAAAAAGAAAGCCTCATACTCTAAGCCATGAAGTAGAAGAACTTTTAGCTTCTGTTTCAGATGTTTTAAATGCTCCTTCAAGTATTTTTGGAATGCTTACCAATGCAGATATGACTTTTCCTACTATAAAAGATGAGGACGGACATGAAGTAGAACTTACAGAGGGAAACTATTCTGTATTTATAAAGTCAAAGGATGTAAAGGTTAGAGAAGCGGCATTTAAGGCACTTTTTGAAACATATGATCACTTTAAAAATACATTAGCGACCTCATTAACATCTTCAATTAAAAGTTTTGCATTTGAAGCTAAAACAAGAAAATACAGCAGTTCACTAGAGAGTTCCCTTAAGCCTAATGATATACCGATAGAGGTTTATGATAATGCTATTAAGGCTATAAATGATAATTTATCAAGTCTCCACAGATATGTAAGAGTGAAGAAGAAGTTACTTGGACTTGAAGAAATGCATATGTATGATCTATATGTTCCTGTTATTGACACTCCAAAGATGCACATAGAATTTAACGAAGGTGTAAATTTAGTTAAAGAAGCATTAAAGCCATTAGGAGAAGAATACTTAAACATATTTTCAGAGGGCATAGAAAATAGATGGATAGACATATATGAAAATAAGGGAAAGAGAAAAGGTGCATATTCTTGGGGCTGCTATGACACAATGCCTTATGTACTTTTAAACTATAATTATGAACTAAATGATGTTTCAACTTTAGCTCATGAGATGGGACACTCAATTCATTCTTATTATTCAAGAAAAGAGCAGCCTTATATATATGCTGATTACACCTTGTTCTGTGCTGAAGTAGCTTCAACAGTAAATGAAAATCTTTTAATTAATTATCTTATAGAAAATGAGAAGGATGAAAAGAAGAGATTATACCTTATAAATACACAACTTGAGCAAATAAGGACTACAGTATTTAGACAAATAATGTTTGCTGAATTTGAAAAGATAACTCAAGAAAAAACTGATGCAGGTATTCCATTAACAAGTGAAGAGCTATGTAAAATTTATCATGACCTAAATGTAAAATATTTTGGACCGGATATTGTAG
>JAYFRK010000215.1:0-9956 GCA_034925975.1 Clostridium sp. | reverse complement strand
AATTATTAGCAATCCCCGATAATATGAGAGTAGTAGCTTTAACACCTATAGGTGAAGCACAAGAAGAAGAGGAAGAAAAACCTCATCATGCAAAAAAAGATGTACATGATTTTGTATATATAAATAAATGGAATGAATCTTTTATGGATCAGAACGTAAAGGTATTAGTTCATCACTAACCTATTATTAGCACTTATTTCATAATGCTAATATAATCTCTAATCACTAATATCTAATCCCTAATATCTAGTTCCTAAGATTTTTAGCGATTATGAGCTAGTGATTAGAGATTAATTTCTGTTTGCCATAAAATAAATATACAATTAAAGTGAAGTTAACGTTTACAAATGAAAGGGGTTATAATATTGCAAAAGGAATTAAGAATAGAAGAATATATAAATAAGCTATCTTCTAATAGTCCAACACCTGGAGGCGGAAGTGCCGCAGCATTAGTAGCTGCACTATCAAGTTCATTAACATCTATGGTATTTAATTTGACTATTGGAAAGAAAGTATACAATGACTTAGACAAGGAAGAAAGGCAAAAAGTAGATAATGCACTAAAGGCTTCAAATGAATATAATAATCTACTTTTAGAATTTATGGACAAGGATGGAGAAGCTTTTATAAGTCTTATCAGAGCATTTAAATTACCTAAAGATACAGAAGAAGAGATAAGAGTAAGAAATCTAGAAATAAGTAAGGGATATGATAATGCACTTAAAGTTCCTTTTAATTTAGCAGAAGAAAGCTTAAAATTTTATTCTAATGTACTTATAGCAGCTGTGTATGGTAGTAAAAATGTTATTTCTGATGCTGGAGTAGCTTCTATATTGCTTTATGCAACTATTGAGAGCTCTGTGCTAAATGTGAGGATAAACCTAAGTGGTATAGAGGATAAAGCCTATAGAGAAAAAGTAGATAATAGATGTTCTAAAATATTAGAGGAAGCTTTAAAATTTAAAAATGAGATAGGAAAAATTGTAGGTTCAAAAATTAGTTAAAATATGTTTTAATTAATGCCATTATACTGATTTTGGAGAGATGAATGATGCTTAAAATTTTTTTAGATAAAGTCGATGAACTATATAATATAATAGATACGCCTATTGATAATGCTTATAAGATAATGGCTATAGAAAATTATAAAAAGTATTTTAATATGAATGATGAAAGGTTTTCTAATACTTATATAAAGTTTATAGAAAAGGAAAAAGGTAAAGAGAATGGTGTAGTTTATACCCCAGAGGATATAGCTAATTACATGGCAGATAATATACTAGAGGCTTCAGATGTAATAAATAATCCATTTATAAAAATACTGGATCCTGCTTGTGGATGTGGAGATATTTTGATAGCTTGTTATAAAAAGTTAAAGTCAATATATGAGAGTAATTTAGAAGCTATTAATAAAAATAGTAATCTTAATATTAAAGAGCAGGATATATCAAAACATATAGTGGAGAATAATCTATATTGCTGTGATATTGATGAGGTAGCATTAAAAATATTAACTATAGATTTGTTTGAAGTAAGTGGTTATATGAAGAAGAATAATATGAATAATCTAGACTTTTTAACAGACAATATCGAGTTGAAATATGATGTAATTATAGGAAATCCTCCTTATATAGGACACAAGTCAATAGATAAAGATTATAGTAAAAAATTAAAATCCTTATATAAAAATATATACAAGGATAAGGGAGATATTTCTTATTGTTTTTTTCAGGGAGCTTTAAATAGACTTAGTAAAAGGGGAAAACTGTCATTTATTACATCTAGATACTTTATTGAATCACCAAGTGGGGAAGAACTGAGAAAAATACTTAAAGAGGTCTGTTCCCTATATAAGATAGTTGATTTTTACGGAATAAGACCATTTAAAAAAGTAGGAGTAGACCCTGTTATAATTTTTTTAATTAATGAAACTGACGCGGTAGACAACATCGAAATAATAAAGCCTATACATAGTTCCAGAAAGCAGAAGGATGCTTTTTATAAATCATTATTTTTAAATAAAGGTGATTTGTATAAAAAATTCTATTTATCAAAAAACTTTCTTAATAATAAGGGCTGGATATTAAGAGACGAAAAAGAGAGATATATAATATCAAAAATAGAAGAAAAAAGTTTTACACACTTATATAATATATGCGACAGTTTTCAAGGTATAATTACTGGATGTGACAAAGCTTTCGTAGTTAATAGTGAAACTATATTGAAAGAGAATTTAGAGAAGGATATAATAAAACCTTGGATAAAAAGTAGTTATATACATAAGGAAAAGGCCGATTTTGAAGATACATATTTAATATATTCTGATTTAATAGAGGATCAAGAAGGATATCCCAATGTTATAAAGCATATAGAGAGAGAAAAAAATAAGCTTTTACAGAGGAGAGAATGTAAAAGGGGAGTAAGAGAATGGTATCAGCTTCAGTGGGGAAGAAAAAAAGAAATTTTTGAAAAAGAAAAGATTATTTTCCCTTATAAGTCAAGCGTTAATAGATTTACGTTAGATAAAGGTAACTATTTTAGTGCAGATGTATACGCATTAATCTTAAAAGATAATGTTCCATTTACATATGAATATCTAATATCACTATTAAATAGCAAAATTTATGAGTTTTATTTCCAAAGTTTTGCAAAAAAGTTGGGTGAAGATTTATATGAATACTATCCTAACAATTTAATGAAATTATGTATACCAACCATGGGAATAAAAGAAAAGCTTAATGAATTTGAATTAAATGAACTTTTTGGATTTAATGAAGAGGAGATTAGAATAATAGAAGAATACACTATATAAAAGATATTCGCAAAATGAATATCTTTTTTTGTGTATAAATAATAAAAAAATGGCAAAAATTAAATTAGTGGGAAAAGTTTTTGAAAAATAGAAGGAAAATTATGGATGTTATAGAATTAAGTATATTAGTGCAATAACAATTATAGAATCATTGGAGGGATAAAATGAATCTTAATTTTCAAAATAAAGGGGATAAGCTAGTCGTACATATGGTAGGAGAATTAGATCATCATAGTGCCGAAGAAGTTAGAAATAAAGTAGATGATAGGCTAGAAAGAGAAGGTTTCAATAAACTTGTTATGGATTTTTCAGGAGTAACTTTTATGGATAGTTCTGGAATAGGTGTAGTTATAGGAAGATATAAAAAGCTATCTTCAAAAAAGGGAAAGGTCTATATAACTAGAGTTAATGGATGTGTAAAAAGAGTCTTTGAACTATCAGGTATGTTTAAAATTATTCCTGTATACGAAAGTGTAGAACAAGCACTAGAGAATATGTAGTAGGGGGGAAATACAATGAGTCATAATAAAATGAGAATAGAATTTTTAAGTAGATCAGAAAATGAAAGTTTTGCAAGAGTAGCAGTTGCAGCTTTTGTATCGCAATTAGATCCTACTATTGAAGAGATAACTGATATTAAAACTGCAGTATCAGAAGCGGTTACTAATTCAATCATTCATGGATATGGAAATAAAGATGGTACAGTAATAATAGAGGCTGAAATAAATGATAATGAGGTAACCATCACTGTAGAAGATAATGGGGTAGGTATAGAAGACTTAGAACTTGCTATGCAGCCATTATATACCTCAAGACCTGATCTAGAGAGATCTGGTATGGGGTTCACTGTTATGGAAACCTTTATGGATAAGTTAACTGTTGAATCAAAAAAAGAAAGTGGAACTAAGATACAAATGAAGAAAAAATTTAAATCATTGGATTGATAATTTCTTTAAGAAAGGAGGAAAAACCTTGTAATTGGTTTATGTGAATATGAATGAAGACATGACTAATAAAAATCAATATAGATATGAGGAAAACTTAGAGCTTATAGAGAAAGCTAAAGCAGGAGATAAGGATGCTTTAGATAAACTGGTTGAGAATAATTTACCTCTTGTCTCATCAATAAGCAAAAAATTTCTTAATAGAGGTTATGAATACGATGATATTTTCCAGATAGGATGTATTGGTCTTGTAAAAGCAGTAAATAATTTTGATGCAGCATATAATGTACAATTTTCAACTTATGCAGTTCCCATGATCATGGGAGAGATTAAGAGATTTCTTAGAGATGATGGATTAATTAAAGTAAGTAGGAGTATAAAATATGCCGCTAGAAAACTACATTATGACAAAGAAAAGCTTACTAAAAAATTAAATAGAGAACCAACAATTGAGGAATTAGCTGAATACTCAGGTATGACTCCAGAAGAAATTTTATTTTCTACTGAAGCTATTAATGAACCAAAATATTTATATGATACTATTCATCAAGATGATGGTTCACCAATTTTTTTAATTGATAAGATAGGTAATAATGAGGATGAGGGTAAGGAGTTAATTGACAAGATTGCATTAAAAGAGGCATTAAGTAAATTAGATGCTAGATCCAGACAAATAATCATATTAAGATATTTTAAAGATATAACTCAAGTAAAAGTAGCACAAATGCTAGGAATAAGTCAGGTTCAAGTATCAAGAATAGAAAAAAAAGTTTTGAAAACTATGAAAGAGAAATTAAGTGGATAGGATACAATAATATGTATCCTATTTTTTTATATGGTTTTTACGTTTAAAATTTAGAGAATTGCAAAGAATAGCTATTAGATGAAAGTAAAATTAAATTATAAGAAGGGTATGGATATGAGCGTAAAAGAAGAACAAATAAAGAAAAAGTTTCAGACTTTAGCAGATCAAGAAATACCTAAATCACATTTACTGAGAGATTGTATAAGAGCTTTTATTGTTGGAGGATTAATTTGTGATGTTGGTCAAGTTTTTAGTAACCTATATAGTAAATTAGGGCTTTCAACACAAGATACCGCAGCATATGTATCTATAACAATGATATTTATAGGTGCATTGTTAACTGGATTGGGAGTATATGATAAAATAGGAGATTTTGCAGGTGCAGGTTCTGTAGTTCCAATAACAGGATTTGCAAACTCAATAGTAGCACCAGCAATGGAGTTCAAAAAAGAAGGATATGTATTTGGAGTAGCAGCTAAGATGTTTACTATAGCAGGACCTGTGTTAGTCTATGGAATAGGTTCGTCCATAATTGTGGGAATTATATATTATTTTATAACCCTATAATTACAATTAAAGCAGTTATCATATAAACTAGGATACCTTCTAAAAAACGAGATAATAAAGAGGGGTGTGTTTATGACCAAAAGAGTAGGAAAACAAACTGTAAGATTAGATAGTAAACCTAAAATAATTGCAACTACTAGTATAGTTGGACCAAAAGAGGGTGATGGTCCATTAAAAGACTATTTTGATGTAATACTGCAGGATGATTTAAATGGTCAAGATAGTTTTGAAAAGGCAGAAAGTAGTATTATGTATAAAGCTGTGCAAGAAACTCTAAAAAAAGCTAATTTAGAAGAAAAGGATATACATTATCTAGTGGCTGGTGATTTGCTAAATCAAACAGCAGCATCAAATTTCGTAGCTAGGGACGTTGACATACCATTTTTAGGATTATATGGAGCATGTTCAACCATGTCTGAATCTTTGGGAGTAGCATCAATACTTGTAGACGGCGATTTTGCTGACTATGCAATTGCTACGACATCATCACATTTTTCTTCGGCAGAAAGACAATTTAGATTCCCGTTAGAAATGGGATCACAGAGAACGCCTACAGCTCAATGGACGGTTACAGGTTCCGGAGCTATGCTATTATCGAAAGAAGGAAATTTTCCATATGTAACCTATGTTACAGTTGGGAAAATAAAGGATTATGGGCAAACTGACCCTAATGATATGGGATCTGCTATGGCTCCAGCAGCAGTAGATACATTAAAACAACATTTTCAGGATACTGGTAGAAGACCAGAAGACTATGACTTAATTGCAACAGGAGACCTAGGAAAAGTAGGTAAAAAAATTACAAAAGAACTTATCAAAGAGTATGGATATGATATTTCAAATAACTATATAGATTGTGGTGATGAAATATTTGATAAAGAAAGGCAGAAGGTTCAAGCTGGAGGAAGTGGCTGCGGATGTTCAGCAGTAGTAAGCTGCGGATATATATATAAAAATATGCTAAAAGGTAACTTCAAAAGAGTTTTGATAGTTTCTACAGGTGCCCTAATGAGTCCTACTACATCTCTTCAAGGAGAAAGTATTCCTGGAATAGCTCATGCAGTGTCCATAGAATTTGGAGGGAAATAATATGAATGATTATATTATGACTTTTTTAGTTGGAGGAATTATATGCGTTATAGCACAAATTCTGATGGGAAAAACAAAATTAACTCCAGGTAGAATATTGGTTGTATTTGTGACGGCAGGGGTAATACTTGGAGGATTGAATATATATGATGTAGTAATTAAATATGGTAAGGCTGGTGCTACTGTGCCATTACCTGGATTTGGATATACTTTGGCTAAGTCGGTAATGAAAGAAGTAGATTCAAATGGATTTTTAGGCGCATTTACCGGAGGAATAAAAGGTACAGCTGCAGGGATAAGTGCTGCAATATTATTTGGTTATTTAATGGCTGTATTTTTTAATCCTAAAACTAAATAATAAAGAGGAAGCATTAGCTTCCTCCTTATTATTTAGTTAGTTTACGGAATAATTTTATTATTTTTTTTAACTTTTCCAGGGTTCTTTTGGTTTTGTCCAGTATTATCTATATTGGTATTACTATTATCATTAGTAGAATCATTTGGTGTACCTGAATCATCAGGAATCTCATTATCATTTGGATCTATGGTGCCTTCATCTGGATTTTGGGTGGCACCATTGTTTTTAGTGCTGTCATCAACTTTCTTATCAGGCGGTGGTGCTGTATTATCTAATTCTTTAGGCAATACATAGGCCTGATCTCCTAAGGTAACACTTGGAGTATAGTCTCTCCTTATAAATACCCTAGATTCAGTTAATATAGATGGTGTAAAAGATGAAGCTAATTTACCTGTTAGTTTGTTTATTTTAGCTAAAACATGAATGTTATCAACGCCAGTTGGAACAGTACCATTAATAAATAACTCAGTGTAAACTTGGCTTCCTCTTGGATCCTTATAGGATAATTCAGAAGGTAAAAGCCCAGAAACTCTATCTACCGAAGCACTAGTTATTCCAGAAGGAGCTGCTATATCCTTAGCAGGAAGTTCTTTTACTGCCTCATTCATTATTTTACCTAATAAATAAGCTGAATCACTACTAGATATACCTTGATTAAATTTATTTTCTACCCAAACTGATCCTGAATAATATGGAGTTAGTCCACAAAACCAAAGATTTTTATAGTTAGTAGATGAACCGGTTTTACCAGCAAGGGGTATACCACTGTTGTTGTAAGAAGAATTTGCACGGTAGGCAGTACCACCTCTTACAGGTTCTTTTAATAAATCGTACATTATATAAGCAGCTTGTGGAGATAAAACTTTTTTAGTTTCAATCTTAGTTTCAAGTATAGCTTTTCCAGTTCTATCTACAACCTTTGTATAAAGTCTAGGTGATGTATATAAACCATTATTTCCAAACACACCATAGGCGTTAGCCATAGTAAATGTGTTAGTTCCATAGTTTAATTCTCCCAATGCTAAAGCTGCTATACTATGCTTATCTACATTATCAAATGTTATTCCAAATTTTTCTCCATAGCTAATACCAGTATCCATGCCTATCATATCTTCTAATTTTACAGCATATACGTTCACTGAGTCTTTAATAGCATTTCTCATATTTAGGTAACCAGAATATCTACCATTAGAGTTTTGTGGCTGCCAAGGTTTACCACCAGAAGCATATTTATTCGCCATTTCTGATGGAAGAGGAGAATCCTCTAATACTGTAGCGGCAGTAGCTAATTTACTGTCAATAGCAGGTCCATAAACTGTTAATGGTTTTATGCTTGATCCTGAAGGTACACGGGCATCTAATGCTCTATTGTAAGAAGAGGCTGGTTGTTTTCCGCGTCCTCCTACTATAACTTTTGTTTCACCTGTATGATAATCAACTAAGACAGCAGAAGCTTGAAGCTGTTCTGAACCATCTGCAGACTTCTTTGAAAGTCTAGATAGCTTCTCATCTTCATCTAATATCTTCTGTGTTTTAACCTGCATATCTTTATTCATTGTACTATAAATCTTTAATCCGCCATTAACTAATAAATTTTCAATTTCATCATCGCTGTAATTATATTTTGCTTTTAAATCTTTTTTTACGTTACTTACAACTGCTCTAGAGAACCATTCAAAATTATATTTATCATAACTTGAGTTAGGCTTGCCTATTACAACAGTACCTAGGGTTTGTAATTCCTTATCGGAAGTTACTTTAGATTTTTCTGTATTCAAATCAGCAATTGCTTTATTATACTGTTCCTCATTTATATATCCATTATCTTTCATCTTGAAAAGAACGGTTTTTGTTCTATTTATATACTTAGATGGATCCTTTTTAGATGTACGAGAATATGGATAGTATACTGAAGGACTTTGAGTTAGTCCTGCAATAAACGCACATTGAGTTAAGCTTAAATCTTTAACACTAGTACCAAAATATTGTTGAGCGGCAGCTTCTACTCCTACAGCTCTACCACCAAGGAAGATAGAATTTACATAGGCTTCTAGAATTGTCTCTTTATCAACTTGCCTTTCAAGCTTTGGAGCTAGGTATAATTCTTGAATTTTTCTTTTTAATTTTTCTTCGAAAGTTTTTCCAGGTGTTTCAAAAAGTGTAATTTTCATTAACTGTTGAGTTATAGTCGATCCACCTTGTAAGCCTGATTTACCTTTAATAACATTTTTAATGTCTGCAAAAACTGCTCCACCTATTCTTTTTATATCTACACCTTTATGGTTAAAAAATCTTTCATCTTCAATGCTTACAAAGGCATTTACAAGATTTTTAGGCATATCCTCATATTTTATAATAACTCTTTTTTTATCCGTTATTATACTATCTACATAATTACCCTTGTCATCAAAAACTTTTGATGCTTCGTTAGCAGCTATAATTGTGCTTATATCTAAGTCAGGTGCAGTCTTTATGATTGCTAATGCAAGGCCGCCTGCAGCAATTCCTATAAACAGTATTAATATTAAAAAAGATATCATTATTATTTTAAGAGGTTTATACTTCTTTTTTTTCTTCTTATTTTTTTTAGACTGATGTCCTTTGACATTTTTGCTTTCAGTCATAAATATTCCTCCTTAATCACACTGAACATACTGTAATTAACATTATAACATATAATGAAATTATACACTATTTTTGTGGTTTTGATAACATTAAATAGAACTTGCTATTGTTATGGAAAGATTTATATCATATTGATTAATAATCAGTATTTGGGGGAAGATAGTTATATAAAGAATAAAAAAATAGGCAGCAGTGGTATACAACTACCTATTTCATAAATAAATTAAAAATTACTATGCAAATGCATAGTAATTAAAATTTAGTTTTCTTCCCAATTAAAAACATAAGGTATATTTCTGTAATAATCACCATAATTTAAACCGTAACCTACTACAAATACATCAGGAATTTCAAAGCAGCAATAATCAGGTTTAATTTCAACTTTTCGCCTATCCGGCTTATCTAGAAGCACACAACAGTTTACGCTGTTTGCACCTAGGGATTTTACGTGACTCATTACAAATTCCATTGTAATACCAGTATCAACTATATCATCTACAACTAAAACATCATAGCCATTAACATCATCTGGAACATCATTTACTATTTTTACTTTACCAGAAGATTCTTCACTATGGCCATAACTAGAAGTAGTCATAAAACCTATTTTTGTTGGTACAGAAATATGTCTTACCAGGTCAGCTGTGTATATGAAACTTCCTCTAAGTAATGATAAAACATAAAGTTTTTTGCCTTCATAATCAGAGGAGATTTCCTTAGCTAATTCAACTATTCTTTTTTGGATTTTTTCTTCGT
>JAYFRK010000323.1:0-6759 GCA_034925975.1 Clostridium sp. | reverse complement strand
TAAGATTGGAAAGAATCCTGGCGACGAGATTGTACTAATATTTGACGACAATAAAAAGGAATTTACTATATCAGGGGTGTATCAGGATGTTACCAGTGGAGGTTTTACAGCAAAGTCTATATATGATTTTCATAGTTTAGATTCTGAAAAGTATTCTTTTTCAGTAAATCTTAAAGATGAGGTAAAGATTGAAGAAAAGGCAAAGGAATGGTCTGAAATCATAGGAGCAGGAATAAATGTTGACCCAATGGAGGATTTTATAAACCAAACCCTGGGAGGGGTTTCAAGACAGCTTAGAATCATTGTTATTTCAACTGCCATAGTTGCAGTGAGTATAGCTGTAATAATAACGGTAATGTTTTTAAAGCTACGCCTTGCAAAGGATTTATCTGAAATAGCTATTTTAAAAGCTATAGGATTTTCTGAAAGGGATATTAAACAACAATACATGATAAAAATAGGTATAGTCTCTATAATGGGAATATTGTCCGGAATTATATTAAATAATTTAATAGGAGAAAAGATTGTCAATGCTACATTAAGCATTGCAGGAATAGGTATTAGGGAGGTTCAATTAATTTCAAATTCTTTCATTGAATTTATCTTGTGCCCTGTTGTATTAATTGGATTGATACTAATTGCAACAGCAATTTTAATGAAAACTATAAAAAAATATAATATTGTTTCTATTATTAATGAATAAAAGGAGAGCCTATGAAAACCATTTTAGATGTAAAGAATTTATGTAAAAGCTTTGGAGAGACACAGGTTTTAAATAATATAAATTTTAAGGTCAATGAGGGGGAGTTTGTAGCAATCATGGGGCAGTCTGGATCCGGTAAATCCACGATGCTATATAGTATAAGCGGAATGGATAGACCTACTTCTGGCAATGTGTTCTTAAGTGGTGAAGATATTTCAAAGGTAGATGAAGAAAAATTAAGCAGTATAAGGTTAAATAGGATGGGTTTTATTTTTCAATATTCCTACCTTTTAAAAAATTTATCTATTCGTGACAATATAGTTCTTCCAGGATTTAAGTCAGGTAAGCATTCCAGAGAAGAGGTAAATAAAAATGCTGAAGCAATAATGAAAAAGACGGGAATTATAAGTGTTGCAAACCATGACATAAAAAAGGTATCAGGTGGTCAGCTGCAACGTGCAGCAATTTGTAGAGCACTTATTAATCAGCCGGATATTTTATTTGGCGATGAACTTACAGGGTCTTTAAATAGTAGTACTACAAAAGAGGTTATGGATAATATTAATAACATAAATAGAGAAGGTACAACTGTTATAATTGTAACCCATGATGCAAAGGTGGCAGCCAGGGCTAGCAGGGTGATTTACATTATGGATGGAAGTATCAATGATGAGCTAGTGTTAGGAAAATATAATGGAAACGAAGATAATTCATTTCGTGATAAAAAACTAACACAGTGGTTGGATAAACAAGGATTTTAGATGAGGATAATATGAAAAATCTATGTAGTAATTTACTAGCTACTAATAATAATTTAGAAACATAAAATGATTGCATGTTAAAATAACACTTTAAATTTTAAAATTTAGGCCTTCAAATGGAAGAAGTAGCAGAAAATAAGAATTATCATTTCCAGCTAAGATACCTTATAATCCTTGAATTAATGCACTTTACGAGCTTTTTTAACTTTATCACAAATGGTGATAATTTTAGAAATAAAGAGCAAGTTAAGGGTGTTAAGGTAAGAGTTGGTATTTAATAGGGTGTGAGGAGATATGTTAGTAACAATTTAATATGAAATAGAAAAAGACTATGAAAAAGCTAACTCAGCTTACATTTCACAGTCTTTTTGCGTTTTATTAAAATGCGAATTTTTTAGTCCATTGTTAAAGCCATAGAATTCCTTAATTGCATTTTGATCGGCTATTTTTTTACTTTTTCCTACATTTAGTATACTTATAAATATTTAAGACTATAAAAATTAATTTGATACAAAGATTAAGATTTTAAGTGATATAGATGGATTTTTAAAAGAGAGTAAGGAGATAATAAAATTATTCGTAAATAGAACCTATAGAGCGGATATGTATTTATATCCTAAAATCAAATCTCTATAACCAAACAAATGAGCTTTAAACTTAAAATACATAATTTATTTATAAGTTAAAAATAAAAGAAATAGAAGGAGGGTTATTATGATTAGTAATTTTAAGGTATCAGATAAAATAGGAGATATTGTAACTGTTTTTCCAGGGGCAAGTAATTTGTTTTTAGAGTATAGAATAGATTTTTGTTGTGGAGGAAATAGACCATTAATAGAAGCTATAAAAGAGCAAAATCTTGATGAAAATAAAATATTAGCTTTGTTAAATGAGAGATTTAAGGAGTTTCAAGAAAAAAGTGAAGAATTTACAGATTGGGTAAAGGAAAAACCAAGCAAACTTGTAGATTATATTGAAGGTACACACCACGCATATTTAAAAGAAGAACTACCTAAAATAAGTGATCTTGCTTTTAAGATATTAAAAGTACACGGTAAAAGACATGAAGAACTTTTTAAGGTTCATAAACTATTTAATACTTTAAGAACAGAACTTGAGGAACACTTAGTAAAAGAAGAAGAGCTACTATTTCCTATTATAAAAGAATATGAAACAGAAAAAAGTAACTATAATAAAGAAAAGGTACTAAATCTTTTGAATGAATTGGATAAGGAGCATACAGGTGCAGGAGATATAATTAAAGAACTAAGAGAAGTTACAGAACATTATATTGCTCCAAAGGATGCTTGTAAAACCTTTGAATTAACTTATAAAAAACTAAGGGAGTTGGAACTAGATACATTCCAGCATATCCATCTTGAAAATAATATCTTATTTAAAAATATATAAATTGGAGGGGTAATATTCATGTCATTTAAGATCAGTGATACAGTAACCTGGGTTGGAAAGATTGATTGGGAGCTAAGAACATTTCATGGTGAAGAATACTCTACACATAAAGGTTCTTCATATAATTCGTATTTAATTAAAGATGAAAAGACAGTATTAATTGATACAGTTTGGCAACCATTCTCTAAAGAATTTATAGCTAATTTAAAAGAGGAAATTGATTTAAATAAAATTGATTATATAATCATGAACCACTCTGAAAGTGATCATAGTGGTGCACTTATAGATTTAATGAATGAGATACCTAATACCCCAATTTATTGTACAAAAAGTGGTGCTAAATTATTAAAGGGGCATTATCATAAGGATTGGAACTTTGTAGAGGTAAAGACTGGCGACACATTAGATATAGGTAAAAATAAACTAACATTTGTAGAAGCAAAAATGCTTCATTGGCCGGATACTATGTTTACATATTTATCGGGTGAAAATATCCTATTCAGCAATGATGCCTTTGGGCAGCATTATGCTTCAGAGTTGATGTACAATGACAAAGCTGATCAAGAAGAATTGTTTAAGGAGGCAATAAAATATTATGCAAATATTTTAACTCCATTTAGCAAGTTCGTTGTAAAGAAGATAGAAGAGGTATTGAGTTTTAATTTACCGGTTAATATGATTTGTCCTAGTCACGGAATAATATGGAGGGATAATCCATTACAAATAGTTAATAAGTATATGGAGTGGGCAAAGGATTATCAGGAAAATCAGATTACAATAATTTATGATACAATGTGGAACGACACAAGAAGGATGGCTGAAGCCATAGCAGAAGGCATAAAAAGCTCAAATAAGGATATTATAATAAAGATTTTTAATTCTTCGAAAAATGATAAAAATGATATTATTACTGAAGTATTTAAATCAAAGATGGTGATTGTTGGCTCATCAACAATAAATAAAGGAATATTATCCTCAACAGCCGCAATATTGGAGATGATTAAAGGACTTGCTTTCAAGGAAAAGAAAGGGTCAGCCTTTGGCAGTTATGGCTGGAGCGGCGAATCAGTAAAAATTATTAGTGAAGAATTAAATAAGGCTGGTTTTGAGATAGTAAATGAAGGAATAAGAGAATTGTGGAATCCAGATGAAAATGGACTAAACAGGTGCAAAGAGTTTGGAAGAAATGTTTTAGAAAAAATATAATTATATTTTAAGGAGGTGTTGCGTCCTAACTAGAAAAATTAGTTTTGCAACACGCCCTTTTATAATGTTTTATATTCTTGGCAACGACTCTTTCACTTTGTGCTAATAGCAATCATGTCCTTTCGATGACTGATCTCCTGGAACATCGCTGACCACTGTAACCGAGTTAGTCGATGTGTGCAACTGCACGAATTTCAATCAGCTGGTCAGGGAACGCCATACCCGACACACCGACGAGTGTGCCGGCTGGTCGATGGTCGCCAACATACTCCTTGAAAATACTGATGCACTTTTCAAAATGTTTTTGTGGGTCTGTCAGAAATATCTCCATTTCAGCGATGTTCGACCTGGTAGCACCAAATCCCGCCAGTACGCCATCGAGATTCTCTAGCGTCTGTCTGGTCTGTATCTCGATATCGCCTTCGCCAACAAACGTGCCCTGCATATCATGGGAGAATTGACCAGAGATATATATGGTGCCCCTTGTGCGATGCCGTGTTCGTCTTCCCATGGAAGACCGTGACTGTAGATTCTAGTATTATCCATAATTATCACTCCTTTACTTTAAAGTAAGCTTAGTATATACTAAGCTCAAATAAAAAAATAGTACGCACTTTATTGATAGGTACTATTCGAGAGGATAGTGTAAGTATGGGTATGGCTGATTTTAATGGTAAAGTTAAAAATATTCAAGATACACCTTTTGGTTATACAATGTCGGTGATTGGCGGTAAATGGAAAATGGTTATTATTTACCTTTTAGCAGAAAAACAACCAGTTCGCTTTAATGAACTGAAAAGACAAATAGGAACTATTACTTTTAAAATATTGAGTTCTCAATTAAAAGAATTGGAAGCGGATGGTTTGGTGAAACGGAAAGAGTATCCTCAAATTCCCCCTAAAGTAGAGTACAGTCTGACAGATAAAGCAGAAACTTTATTACCCGTTTTGGAAGAGTTGTGTGAGTGGGGAGCAAAAAATCAAAATAATTAAAAGTTCAGTATAGGTTGGATAAGGAAGATTATACAAGGCAGAGGAGTCGTCGTTCTAAGTTAGCTTAATAATAGTGTGTAAGCTTGTGTTCATAGGATAGATAACGGCTATTTTATAATAAGTTAATGAGATAGATTTGTATGGCCATCATTTAGAAGATGAAAAGAATTGAACTCCATAATATAACTTTGGATGATGAGAGTAATTGCTGAAGGTTAAAGAACTCAAACAAGTACATGGGAGGAAAAATATGATATATTTTTATCCAATTATGGGTTCTGGATTGTACACACCTACAGATAAAGGAAATTTTGAACTAGCTTTTAAATATGTTAAAAACAATATGTTATAATTTTGAATACAGATTAAGCATTAGGGGGTGGTAGCTTGGCACAGCAATATACGAAAAAAATGATTCGCCAGGTATTCATAAATATGCTGAATGAACGTCCGCTTAACAAAATTACAGTTAAGGATGTTGTTAAAGAATGTGAAATTAACAGAAATACTTTTTATTATTACTACACAGATCTGTATGCAGTTTTGTCAGAGATATTCCAAACAGAACTTCAAACAGTCATTGACGAATATAATGACACACTCTCTTGGGAGGAGAGCTTTATTCTGGCTGCTAAGTTTGCTTTAGAAAACAAAATAGCCATTTATCATGTATATAATTCTATGCAGAGAGAAGAATTAGAGAACTATATATACAACATATCAGGAAATGTAATGATACGGTATGTTGAAAAAGTAAGCGAGGGTATCTCAGCTTCTTCGAGAGATAAAAAACTGATTGCTTCCTTTTATCAATGCGCTCTTACTGAAATGGTGCTGCGCTGGATTGCTACAGGAATGAAAGAAGAACCTGATACTATTGTTAAACGAATTGGGCTGCTCTTTGACGGAAACATTGCCCTATCCCTTAAGCGGAGTGCTGATTTAAATGATGACTGGTAAGAAAAGAAATAGAATGATGCTTTTTTACCATACAATTTAATATTAATACCTAAAAACTAGGCAAATTAACTGCGGTGTTCGAATTTCAAACATCGTAGTTTTTTTATCTAATGAAAAACACATAAAAAAGCTATATCATAAGTATAAACAAATCTTACAGACAGTAAGTATTCACTAAGCTAAAGAAGCAATTATTATTTATTGCACTATGTAGAACTAATAATAGAGTGAATATAAAAGAATCTAAATATAATAGTCTGGTTTAAAAGACTATTAAAATTAAGAAAGAAGGGAATGGAATGAAATTAAAGACACATGATGATAGGCTTACACTTACAAATGGAACTTATCATTCACTAGTAAATGCAAGAAAGCCTAAAGGAATTGATGATAAAAAAGCCTATTTAATTGGTACTGGAATTGGTGCTTTGGCAGCTGGATGTTTTTTAATTCGCGATGCTCACATGGACGGTAGCAAGATTACATTTTTAGAACAATTAGATTTACCAGGTGGATGTTTGGATGGTGCCGTTCGTCAAAATATGGATTATGTGGCACGTGGTGGACGTGAAATGGGACACCATTTTGAGGTCCTATGGAATTTGTTTAGTTCATTGCCATCAACAGAAGACCCTAACATGACAGTACTAGATCATTTCTATTATACAAATTATGACGATCCAAACTATAGTAATTGCCGTATTACTAAAAATCAAGGCGTACGTT
>JAYFRK010000505.1:0-15690 GCA_034925975.1 Clostridium sp. | reverse complement strand
TTTTAAATATAAGTCCTTCACCTTTTCCAGACGCTATACCTATATCCGCTTCCCTAGCTTCTCCAGGACCGTTTACAACACAGCCCATGATCGCCACTTTTAGGTTCTTATTACAAGATTCTAATCTTTTTTCCGCTTCAGTTGCCAGCTTTATTAAATCAACTTGTGTTCTTCCACAAGTTGGGCAAGATATAAACTCAATTCCTTCATTATTATACCCCAATGATTTTAATATTTGCTTTCCAACTTTAATTTCTTCAATTGGATCTCCAGTAAGTGATACTCTAATAGTGTCTCCAATGCCTTCTGCCAAAAGGGCACCTATACCTACGCTGGATTTTATGGTACCTTTCCATATAGTACCTGCTTCTGTGACTCCAATATGTAGTGGATAATCAACTTTAGAAGAAATCATTTTGTAACTTTCTATCATTTGAACTACATTTGAAGATTTAATAGATATAACTATATCATCAAAATTTATATTTTCTAGTATATTTACATGCTTTAAGGCACTTTCCACTAATGCTTCAGGACATACATTACCATACTTTTGAAGCAAATCTTTTTCTAAGGAGCCAGAATTCACGCCTATTCTGATAGGAATTTTTTTATCCTTGGCTGCCGTTGCTACCATTTTTACTTTATCAATACTGCCTATGTTTCCTGGATTTATCCTTAAAGCAGCTACACCACTTTCTATAGATTTAAGTGCTAATCTATAATCAAAATGTATATCAGCAACAAGGGGAATATTAACATTACTTACTATTTCTTTTAGTGCCTCTGCAGCATTCATGTCTGGTACTGCACATCTTGTAATATTACATCCAGCATTTTCAAAGTCCTTAATTTGTGCTATAGTAGCTGATATATCTCGGGTATCAGTATTATTCATAGATTGTATACTAATAGGAGCGTCACCGCCAACATATATATTTCCAACTTTAACTTTCTTTGTTTCTTTTCTTTTCATAGTGCATCCCCTAATTCTTTAAAGTTTGATAGGATATAACACATCTTTTATGGTAACTAGTATCATTATTAGCAACAACAATGCAAATCCAATTGTATTAATTATGCCAATCTTATCCTTATCTACTTCTTTTCTAGTTATTATTTGATATAAAGATACGAATATCCAAAATCCATCTAATGCTGGGAAAGGCAATAAGTTAAATATAGCAAGTTGTATACTAATAAATGCTGAAAATGCTACTAGGTTTACTAATCCAGCCTTTGAAACAGCCCAAGTAACTCTTATTATAGTAACAGGTCCCCCAATATCATTTTTTGATGCTTGCCCTTTGAACAGCATTCCTAAAGATAAAAATGTTTGCTTAATTGTAGATCCTGCTTCTTTAAATCCGTAAGAGATTGATTGTGATAAGGTTGGTTTTTCTATAATAGTTGAGTAAACTCCAACTATATAGCTGCCAGTTTTTACATCTTTCTTAGGCGTTAAAATAACTGATTTTTGCGTATCATCTCTTAATAGCTTTAAATTTATAGGATTACCTTTTGAGAGACTTATTTGTGCTACAAAATCTTCCCAAGTGGATATATTATAATTATTGACTTCAATTATTTTGTCTCCTGGCTTAATTCCAGCTTTCATGGCTGGGCTTTCTGGAACTATATTGCTTACGATAGGAACTGAAAATCCTTTTAATGAACTAACAATAGCAAATAAAATTATTGCTAAAATAAAATTCATTATTGGCCCTGCAGCTACTATACTTAATCTTCTTAAAGGTGATTTATTTGAAAAGGCTCTCTCATCAGAGCTTTCTTCATCTTCACCTAGCATTTTTACATATCCACCAATTGGTATAGCTCTTACTGCATATAAAGTTTCTTTACCGTTTACGCCAAATATTTTCGGACCCATACCTATAGCGAATTCCTCTACTTTTACTCCATTAGCTTTAGCTAGAATAAAATGTCCCAACTCGTGAATTATTACTAGTATACTAAATGACAGTACTACTAGAATAATATTAATTAGAATTTGCAATAATTATTCCTCCCTTTAGTTATATTTACTTTTAATGAACTCTTTAACCTTTATTTCTGTTTCAAGTATAGCATCCAAACTTAAAATAGACTTATTCTCAAGTTTATTCAAACAGTCTTCAATTAGATATATTATATCTAAATATTGTACTTTTTTATTTAAAAATAAATCTACAGCTACTTCATTAGCAGCATTAAATATTGTGGGAGTTACTCCGCCAGCACGTCCTGCATCATAAGCAAGTTTTAATCCAGGAAAATTTTTAAAATCAGGTTCTTCAAAACTTAAATTCTTTATATTATTAAAATTTAGTTTATCTATTATAAGATTTCCTCTACTTGGATAGCTTAATGCATATTGAATTGGCAATCTCATATCAGGAACAGCTAATTGAGCAATTACACTTCCGTCTCTATATTCAACCATTGAATGAATTATACTTTCTGGATGAATAATAACATTTATGTCGTCATAGCCTAAGCCAAATAGCCAATGAGCCTCTATTACCTCTAATCCCTTATTTATTAATGTAGAAGAGTCAACAGATATCTTTTTACCCATGTTCCACTTTGGATGATTTGTTGCTTCCTCTGGAGTTATGTTTATTAGTTCTTCTTTAGTTTTACCTCTAAAAGGTCCTCCTGAGGCTGTTAATATAATTTTACTTAAACTCTCTTCGGTATTTCCCTGTAGGCACTGGAAGATGGCGCCATGTTCTGAATCTACTGGAAGTATGTTTACTCCGTATTTTTTTGCTTCACTTATGACAAGTTCACCGCCTGTAACAAGGGTTTCTTTGTTAGCTAAAGCTATATCTTTTCCGGCCTTTATAGCTTCTATAGTTGGCACAAGGCCTATCATTCCTACTATAGAAGTTACTACTAGGTGAATTTCTTTAATTCTTACAATTTGTATTAGTCCTTCCATTCCTTGAAGTACATTTATATTTATATGATTATCTTTACAATATTCCTTAATTTTTATGTAATTCATATTATCGGTTATAGCTACATAACTAGGTTTAAATTCTTCGATTATTTTTATTGTACTTTCATAGCTTTTATTTGAAGAAAAAGCTACTAAATTAAACTCTTCATTTTGCTTTCTTATTACATCTAAAGTTTGAATTCCAACAGAGCCTGTAGCTCCTAAGATACATATATTTTTCATAATACTAACTCCTGTCTTAAGTTGAAAATATTATTTCCTTAGTTATTATTATATAAAGAGGTGCTATAAACAATCCTATAACCCCAAAAGCTCTTATGCCTAAATATAAACTTAGCAATATTATTAAGGGATGAATCTTAAGTTTATCACTTACAAATTTTGCTTCAGCTATTTGCCTAGTTATTTGAAGTAATATATACAAAATAATTAGCCCAATAGCTATAATTTTATTATTAGTTATGAAGTTATAAATAATAAGCGGTATAAATATTGCTATTGTGCCTATGTAAGGTATCAAATCAAATAATCCACATAGTAATGATAGAAATAGTGCGTTGTCTATATTTAATGACATAAATCCAAAAATAGTTTCTAGTGTTGTAATCAATACTAATATTAATTCTATTTTAAATATTCTATTTATCTGAGCCATTTTATTTTTTAAATTAATAAGTTTTTCACTAGAGATAAGTTTTTCAATAGTTTTAACTATAACATACTTATCAACTAAAATAAAGTAAACAGCTATGTTACTAATAAAATAGGCAAAAATGCCTCGGGTTGTATATACTGCTCCTCTTTTTATATAACTATTATAGGTGATTTTTGAATGAAAGTTCTTTATTTCATTATCTATGTTCAGTATATTAAGATCAAAAGATTTATTAAAAGTTTCTATAATGTTTTGTAACTGAGTAGTTAAATCGTTGTAATTTTGATGAATAAAAAAATATATTTTATTTATAACCACTTTACCTGTATAAATAGTTATAAAAAAAATTATTAAATTTATTAATAAAACACTTATTATAGCATTTATATTTTTATTAAATATGTTCAAATTGCATAGTAAATCAAAAATTGGCTTACATAAAAAAAGCATAAAAATTATTATAAAAAAAGGCGTAAAATAGTATTTAATTATAATAGTCAATAATGTAAACACTATTAGTATGATTGTACATTTTATAAGCTTAATATATGTATCTTGAATCTTAACCAATAACTACATCCCCATTATAAATGTTATATAATAATATACTACAAGAGATGCAAAAAGTATGCTATCAAATCTATCTAAAATTCCTCCGTGTCCTGGTATAAGATTACTATAATCCTTTACACCTATATATCTCTTTATAGATGATGCAACTAAGTCTCCTATTTGGCTAAATATTCCACAAAATAAACCTATTAAAAAGAAGTTAAATATAGGAATATTAATACCTAATTTACTAATGATTAAACCATAAATACCACAAAAAATAGTACTACCTAAAAGTCCACCTATGGCTCCTTCTATTGTCTTTTTAGGACTAACTCTAGGACAAAGCTTATTTTTCCCTAAATATTTTCCAACATAGTATGCAGTAGTGTCGCATGACCAAGCAGAAATGAATATGGTCCAAACTAAATAGCTGCCAGTTTGTTTTCCACTTATTAAGACAATAAAGCTAAAGAAAACTGATACATATACAAATCCTAATATTGTTATAGCTACATCTATAAAATTATATTTTTCATTAAATACTGGAATGCTAAGCATTAAGAAAACAGCAATAATAAGTAGCAAAAAAATATTTTTAAAATCCGCTGTACCATTAATTAAGAAAATATAATAAAATAAAGAAAGAATATATGCAACTATACTTATGGGTTTAAATTCTTTTTTTCCCATAATACTAAAAAATTCATACATTCCAAAAAGGGAAAGAATCATAACCAATAACTTTAGATATATACCTCCTAGAAATAATACTATAATCAGTGGTGATAAAATTAATGCTCCTAAATATCGCTTATCCATAGTTTCACTCCTATTTTATTCCGCCAAAGCGTCTATCTCTATTTTGATAATCATAAATAGCTCTTCTCAAGCATTCTTTGTTGAAATCAGGCCATTTTACATCTGTGTACCAAAACTCAGAATAGGCACATTGCCATAATAGAAAATTACTTAATCGTTGCTCACCTGCTGTTCTTATTATTATATCTGGATCTGGCATATTTTTAGTATATAAATGTTTAGATATTAGAGCCTCATCAATAGAATCAATATCCAAATTTTTATTTTGTATTTCTCTAAATATACTCTTCATAGCGTATAATATTTCATCTCTTCCACCATAATTTAATGCAAGATTCAATATTAATCCTTTATTATTCCTTGTCTTGTTATAAGCATTATATAATTCTTCCTGACAGATAAGGGGAAGAGCTGTTATATCGCCTATACTGTTAACTATAACTCCTTGTGAGTGTAATTCATTTAATTCTTTTTTTAAATACTCTACTAAGAGTTTCATTAATGTATTTACTTCATCTTTAGGCCTTTTCCAATTTTCTGTGGAAAAAGCATATAGTGTTAAATATTTAATATTTAGCTTACTACATTCCTTAACAATTTCACGTATCGCCTCTACTCCAACTTTATGCCCATATGTCCTTGGAAACTTTCTTTCTTTTGCCCATCTACCGTTTCCATCCATTATTATAGCTATATGTTGTGGTATATTATTCTTATCAATTTCTATATTGTAGTTATCTATATTATTTTTACTACTAAAAAAATTTCTCATAAATATTAACTCCATTCATTTCACTTAGTAAATTTTTAAAATACCTGCGATAACGCAGGTATTTTAAAAATTTTATTATAAAATTATATAGCCATTATTTCTTTTTCTTTTGCATTAACTATATCGTCTATTTTCTTAATAAATTTATCAGTTATTTTTTGAACAGTTTCTTCTCCGTCTACAGCTTCATCTTCTGTAACTTGATTATCTTTTTTTAAGTTTTTGATTTTGTCATTAGATTCTCTTCTTATAGATCTTATTGCAATCTTTGCATCCTCACCTGTTTTTTTAACTTTTTTAACGATTTGTTTTCTAGTTTCTTCAGTTAATTCAGGGATAAGAAGTCTTATAACACTTCCATCATTTGAAGGGTTTAACCCTAAGTCTGATTGCAATATAGCTTTTTCTATGCTTTTCAGAGAACTTTTATCCCATGGTTGAATTAGAAGAACTCTTGGCTCTGGAGAGGATATACCAGCTAACTGATTAATAGGAGTTTCACTTCCATAATATTCTACACTTATTTTATCAAGAATACTTGGGTTTGCTTTACCAGCTTTCATAGATATAAGATCTTTTTTTAGTATTGTAATGGTTTTTTCCATCTTTTCTTCTGATTTCTGTAAGATATCTTTAATCATTATATATTCCTCCTTATTGCTTTGACACTGTAGTGCCTATTTTTTGACCCATAACAGCTTTTCTTATGTTATTTGGTGTTTCAAGTCCGAATACTACTATCGGAATATTATTATCCATGCAAAGAGATGTTGCAGTAGAGTCCATTACTTGTAATCCTTTTTCTAGTACTTCAATGTATGTAAGTTTATCAAATTTTTTTGCATCGTCGTATTTGTTTGGATCCTTATCGTATACTCCATCAACTTTTTTTGCTAATAAAATAGCATCAGCTTCAATTTCTGCTGCCCTTAAGGCTGCAGTTGTATCAGTTGAAAAATATGGATTGCCTGTTCCAGCGGCAAATATTACTACTCTTTTCTTTTCTAAATGTCTCATAGCTCTTCTTCTAATAAATGGCTCAGCTACTTCATGCATTGCAATAGCTGTTTGAACTCTAGTGTCAACCCCTATACGCTCAAGAGAATCTTGTAATGCTAATGCGTTTATGCAGGTTGCTAGCATTCCCATATAGTCTGCAGTAGTTCTATCCATATCTTCACCATTTCTACCACGCCATATGTTTCCGCCGCCAACAACTGCACCAACTTCTATTCCCATTTCAACTATTTCTTTAATTTCTTCTGCTATTCTTTTAGTAACATTAAAGTCAATTCCAAAACCTTGGTCTCCACTCAAAGCCTCTCCTGATAACTTAAGCATTATTCTTTTATATTTAGATGAATTCATAATATTATTATACCTCCAGAATTCTAAAATTCACACCTTTTTGTGCATTATATCTTATTATAGCTTTAAAAAAAGAGAACACTTAGTGTTCTCTTTATTTATTTTTATTCACTATTTTTTCATCTGCTTTTGAACTTCTTCTGCAAAGTTTTCTTCTTTCTTTTCAATACCTTCTCCTCTTTCAAATCTTACAAATTGAGAAAGAGTTATAGGTGCTCCAACTTCTTTTGATTTTTGTTCAAGTAATTGCTTTATTGTATAATCAGAATTCTTTACCCAAACTTGATCAATTAAGCACACTTCTTTAAGATATTTTTGAACTCTACCTTCAACCATTTTATCAACTATCTTTTCAGATTTACCTTCATTTAAGGCTTGAACTCTATATATTTCTCTTTCTTTATTAATAGCTTCTTGGTCTACACTGTTTTCGTCTAAGAATAGAGGATTTGTAGCTGCAACTTGCATTGCTATATCTTTTGCTACTTCAAGTAAAACATTGCTTTCATTAGCACATTCTAATTTTACTAATACACCTATTTTTCCTTCACCGTGTATATAGCTGTTAATTGCACCATTTGCTACTTCAACTTTTTCAAATCTTCTAACATTCATATTTTCGCCAAGTTTTGCTATTAAAGCAGTTAATGCATCTTTAACTGTCATAGTTGCATCTTCAATGAATTTTGCTTCTAATAATTCATCAAGAGTAGTTACGTTAGTAGTAGCTATTTGTTTCGCAACATTGTTAGTGAAGTTAACAAATCCTTCGTTAACAGCAACGAAATCAGTTTCACAGTTAACTTCTAATACTACAGCTGTTTTATTATCAGCAGATATATATGTTGTTACTAGACCTTCTGCAGCTATTCTGCCTGATTTTTTAGCAGCTGCAGCTAATCCTTTTTCTCTTAAATATTCTACTGCCTTTTCTTCATCTCCATTTGATTCTGTTAAAGCTTTTTTACAGTCCATCATTCCTGCGCCTGTTTTTTCTCTTAAATCTTTAACCATTTTTGCAGTAATCATGTATATTCCTCCTAACAAGTTAATTTAAAATTATTCAGCTAATTGTTCGCCTTGTCTTCCTTCTATTATAGCATCTGCTATTTTAGCTGTTATTAATCTTACAGCTCTTATAGCATCATCGTTCCCTGGAATTACATAGTCAACTTCATCTGGATCACAGTTTGTATCAACTATTGCAACAACTGGTATTCCAAGATTTTTTGCTTCTGCTAGAGCATTTTTTTCTTTTCTAGGATCAACTACAAATAAAGCTCCTATATTATCAGCATTCATGTTTTTGATTCCGCCTAGATTTTTCTCTAGCTTTTCTTTTTCATTTCTTAGCTTAATAACTTCTTTTTTAGGAAGAACTTCAAATGTTCCGTCTTGCTCCATGTTTTCTAATTCTTCTAATCTATTTATTCTTGTTTTAATAGTTTTAAAGTTTGTAAGCATTCCGCCTAACCATCTATTATTAACAAAATGCATTCCAGCTCTTACGCTTTCTTCTTGAATAGCTTCTTGAGCTTGCTTTTTAGTACCTACAAATAAAATATCTTTTCCATCTATAGATACGCTTTTAATGAAGTCATAAGCTTCTTCAACTTTTTTCACAGTTTTTTGTAAGTCTATAATGTATATACCATTTCTTTCTGTGAAAATATATGGAGCCATTTTTGGATTCCATCTTCTTGTTTGATGTCCAAAGTGAACACCAGCTTCTAATAATTGTTTCATTGAAATTACTGACATTAATATTACCTCCCAATTGGTTTTTACCTCCATTGCCTTTTCTCATGATTAAACCTTAGTTAAGGCACCATCTCATAAATTAGACAATGTGTGTTTTTCTTCCTTATGTAGTATATCACATGAATTGAAGTGGTTCAACAAAATTTATAAAAAACTTCTAAATTTAATTTACATAAGTAAAGAATAGGAAATTATGCCTATTCTCTATTTATTCTTTATTATTTTATTTTCTTTAACTCGTCTAATAGCTTTTCGTTTAAAATTTTAATATGTGTACCCTTCATCCCTAAAGATCTAGATTCAATTACCCCTGCACTTTCAAACTTTCTTAATGCATTTACTATAACAGACCTAGTTATACCAACTTTATCGGCTATTTTAGATGCAACTAGAAGGCCTTCATTTCCATCTAATTCATTAAAAACATGTTCTACAGCCTCAAGTTCTGAATATGATAGAGTACCTATAGCTAGCTGTACTACAGCTTTTTTTCTTGCCTCTTCTTCTACTTCATCATTTTTAGCTCTTAAAATTTCTAGTCCAACAATGGTAGCACTGTATTCAGCTAATACTAAATCTTCATCTGTGAATTCCCCTTCGAATCTAGTAATAAATAGCGTTCCTAATCTCTCTCTGTTTCCAACTATTGGAACTATTGTTGATAGCTTTCCTTCCATTTCAGCTGGCTTAGTCTCATCGAAAGATGATCTACCTTCATTTTCAATATTTGCAAGAGTTTCTTGAATGTTTAACAATTTAGTATTAAATGCTTCAGGAAATTTTTTTTCTGTCAATACTTTTTGTTTAACACTTTCACATTCTAAACCATTAAAGAATTTATACCCTAGTATTTTACCTTTTCTACTTATTATATATACATTGCACTCTAGCACCTGACTTAACGAGGCACATATATCATCGAATACAACCGGTTCAGCCCCTGTTTTTTGTAATATCTTATTAAGCATTCGTATCTTATTTAATAATTCTGAAGCCATCGTACCTCTCCTTCTTAAACTTCTTAAAGACCATATACATTTTAAGAATAATGTATATGGTTTTTAAATGTTTATATTTTTTAAATATTTAGAATTGTTTTAACTTCTCCAAATATGATAGCATAGTAACAGTTATATTTCAACTCTCTATTTGTTAATTCGACATAAAATTTTATTCATTTGAAATTTAAGGTTATTCACTTTGAATAATATTTAATAGAGTTAAACATTATTTATACTTATTTTACTACTTTTTTTATATCTTATTCTTGAATAATATTTTTGCATTCCTTATTAGAGCATTCTAAATATTTACCTTGCTTCTTATTTTCTTTTTTCACCATAAAAGACCCACATTTTGTACATCTTTTTTCTGATGGCTCAAACCAACTAGCAAAATTACATTCAGGGTAATTGCTACATCCGTAAAACTTTCTTCCTTTTTTACTTTTTCTTAATAGGACCTTTCCACTACATAGCGGGCATTGAACATCAATTTCTTCTAGCATAGGTTTAGTATTCTTACACTCAGGGTATCCTGGACAGGCTAGAAAATCACCAAATCTACCATGCTTTATAACCATGTATCTACCACATTTATCACATTTGATTTCAGTAGGTTTATCTTCAATTGTTATTTTTGATATTTCTTTTTCTGCTAACTCTATATATTCAATTAATGGTGTATAAAACTCATTAACTACATGTTTCCAATTTTCTTTTCCTTCTTCTATATAGTCTAGCTTATTTTCCATTTTAGCTGTAAATTCTACATCAACTATCTTTTTAAAGTATTCACTAACAATATTGTTTACAATAAATCCTAGCTCCGTCGGCATTAATGTCTTCTTTTCCCTCTCCACATATTTTCTATCTATTAATGTAGATACTATAGGTGCGTAAGTACTTGGTCGACCAATTCCATTTTCTTCTAAAGTTTTTACCAGTGTAGCCTCAGAAAATCTTGCTGGTGGTTGAGTAAAGTGTTGAAGTGTTTTAATATTTCTCTTTGATAAAACTTCACCTTTTTCTAAATCAGGTATTTTAGTTGATTCTTCTTCTTCTTCAGTGGAGTAATCATAAACTTTCATAAAACCATCAAATTCTATATTTGAACCACTAGCTTTTAGCATATAAGGTCCATTCGCTATACCTACTGATATAGTGTTCATTAAGCAATCAGCCATTTGACTTGCCACAAATCTTTTCCAAATTAAGCTATAGACTTTAAATTGTTCTGGTTTTAAACTATCTTTTATTTTATCAGGCGATAGTTCTATATAAGTAGGTCTAATAGCTTCGTGAGCATCTTGTATATTTTTCTTTCCTTTATAATTACGTACAGTTTTTGGTATGTAATTCTCTCCAAAAATATTTATTATATAGTCTTTAGCACCTTCCTGTGCTTCTTTAGATATACGAACCGAATCAGTTCTCATATAAGTTATTAAACCAATAGTTCCATGATCTTTTATATCTATACCTTCATAAAGTTGCTGAGCAATAGACATAGATTTTTTTGTTGAATAGTTTAACTTTTTATACGAATCTTGTTGGAAGGTACTTGTTGTGAATGGCGGTAATGGCTTTCTGTTTTTATTTGAAAGTTTAACATCATTTACAGTAAATTTATTTTTATTAAGTTCATTTTTTATTTGAGTACTTTCCTCTTCGTTAGCTATTTCTATTTTTTTACTATCTTTTGAATATAGCTTAACTATAAAAGGTTTACTAGATTTTCCACTTTCAAGCTCACACTCTATTGTCCAATATTCTTTTGATTCAAAATTTTTGATATCATCTTCTCTATTACATATTAAATTCAAAGCAACAGACTGAACTCTTCCAGCACTCAATCCCCATTTAACTTTTCTCCAAAGAATAGGGCTTATTTTGTATCCAACTAGTCTATCTAACACCCTTCTAGCTTGTTGAGCATCAACTAAATTTGTATTAATAGCTCTTGGATTTTTTATAGCAGATTTTACAGCATTTTTTGTAATTTCGTTAAATTCAATTCTACATTTTTGATTTTCATCTAATTTTAATGCTTCAGCAAGATGCCAAGAAATTGCCTCTCCCTCTCTATCAGGGTCGGTTGCAAGAAATACTTTATCACTTTTTTTTGCTTCTTTTCGTAGATTATTTAACAATTCCCCTTTTCCTCTTATAGTTATATATTTAGGGGTATAATTGCTTTCTATATCAACACCTAATTGGCTTTTAGGTAAATCTCTTATATGTCCCATTGATGCTTTAACAACATAATTTTTTCCTAAATATTTTCCTATTGTTTTAGCTTTTGCTGGAGATTCTACTATAACTAGTTTTTGACCCATACTATCCCCTCCAATAAACTTGAGTTCTCCAAAAATAAGTTTAGATATTCTTATATTATTATATTAGCTTCAAATTCGCTTATTATTCCTAACATAATAATTTCCACTTATATACATTATTTCTTCTCTTAGTTGCAATTCAAATAATACCTCATATAATTGTTTTATGTCAATCTTTGTTAGCCTTAAAATATCATCAAAATGTATTGGACTACTATTAATATTATCATAAACTACCTTTTCTAAAGTTTTCATTTTTAAATTAACCTGTGGTATTTGCTTTGTGTTTTCTATATGTAAAAGTTGAAAAACATCTTCAATGTCTGTTAAAATATATGCCCCTTCTTTTATCAATTGATTTGTTCCTTTACTTTCGGAAGAAAAAATATTACACGGTACTGCTATAACATCTTTTCCTTGATCTAAGGCAGCCCCTGCAGTTATAAGTGAACCACTCTTTTCACCGGCTTCTACAACTATTAAAATGTCACTTAGAGCACTTATAATTCTGTTTCTTATAGGAAAATTATAGGCATAGGGTTTTGTTCCAGGTAAAAATTGAGAAATAATACATCCATTATTTATAATATCGTTATATATTTTAAAATTTTCCCTAGGATAAACAACATCTATTCCTGAACCCAGCACAGCACATGTATATGAATTTTTACTAATGCACTTTTTGTGTGCTATAGAATCTATTCCTCTGGCCATACCACTTATAATATTGACATTATTTTCACAAAGAGATTCGCATATTATATTCGTAACATTAATACCATAGTTTGTGCAATTTCTAGAACCTACAATACCAGCGCTGGATTTGGTATTTAATTTTTTAATATCACCTTTGTAAAATAGCATATAAGGAGAATCTTCATATTTTTTTAATCTTTCAGGATACATACTATCTGTAATTACCACTGTATTTATATTTTCAGATAATAGCTTGGTTTTTAAATTGTTAATTTTGTCTTTGTCCCAAGATTTTTTTAATATACTCCTAACTTTTTCATTTATAAATTCATTTTTTTTATCATGTATACTATAATACCATATTTCATCTAAAGTTTTAAAATTATTTAATAATATATTTTTTGTAGTATATGATAGTTGTGATATGGCAAACCAAATTTCATAATCATTCATTATGTACTGTGCTCCTTATTTTTAATAGAATATAATGGTTAACATATAATATTGTGAAAAATTACAGTTTAATATTATAGATGTAATCTAATATATTAAATTACGTCTTGATCTAAGAATTTTCTATACTGTAAAGCTTCTATCAAATCGTCTTGCTCTATTTTTTCTCTATTTTTTAAGTCTGCTATAGTTCTCGATACTTTCAGTATTCTGCTATAACTTCTTGTGCTTAAGTTAAATTTATTATATATTTTTTCAATAATACTATTTGTTTTATTATCAAGTTTACAATATTTCTTTATAAGCTTTTCATTCATCTGAGCATTACAATATATTCCTTCTTTAATATATCTTAAACTTTGAAGTTTTCTTGCTATTTCAACTCTTTTTCTTATATCCTCTGATTTTTCACTAATAGCTTCAGACTTCAATTCTTTATAAGATATTGGATTTACATAAGAAAATATATCTATTCTATCTAATATAGGCTTCGATAGCTTATTTAAGTATATTCTTCTTTCATATTCATTACAGATGCATTCTTTTATATTGCTACCATAGTATCCGCATCTACACGGATTCATAGCTCCTACAAGCATAAAATTAGCTGGATAGGTTATACTGCCAGTTGCTTTGCTTATTTTAATGTTTCTATCTTCTAGAGGTTGCCTTAGTACTTCTAAAGTTTTTCTATTAAATTCTAATATTTCATCTAAAAATAAAACACCATTATGAGCTAGAGAAACTTCTCCTGGTGATAACTTATTACCTCCACCTACTAAAGATATTTGTGATGAAGTATGATGAGGGCTTCTAAAAGGTCTTTCCTGAATTAAAGTATTTTCATTATTTAAATTTCCAGAAATACTATAAATCTTTGTAACCTCTAAAGCTTCTTCACAACTCAATTTTGGCAGTACTGTTGGAATTCGTTTTGCTAACATGGTTTTACCACAGCCTGGAGGTCCAAACATTAAAATATTATGTCCTCCGGCTGCTGCAACTTCTATTGATCTTTTACAGCTTTCTTGACCTATTACATCGCTAAAATCATCATAATACTTTTTTACTTCTTCTTCATTATGTCTTACATATGGAAGTAAGTCTTGATATTTTAAGAATTCTGCTACTTGTTTCAGATTTTCAAATGGATATACCATACAATTATCTATTATTGCACATTCATCAGCATTTTCATTAGGAACTATAAATTTAAAAATTTTCTCTTTCATAGAATCAATAACAATTGGAAGAGCCCCTCTTATTCTTTTTAATTCTCCAAATAATGATAATTCACCCATAAATAAAAAATTGTTAGAATTATAAACATTTATTTGATTAGTAGCTATTAAAATAGCTATTGCGATTGGTAAATCAAATAATGATCCTTCTTTTTTTAAATCCGCAGGAGCTAAATTAACAGTTATTCTTTGTATTGGAAATTCAAATCCTGAATTAACCAGGGCAGATCGTACTCTCTCTTTAGATTCTTTTACAGAAGTATCTGCTAAGCCTACAATATTAAAACATGGTAATCCACAAGTTACATCAACCTCTACATTCACTATAGTTCCATTTATTCCTGTGAATGTTGCTGAATTAATTTTAATTGCCATATAATCACCTCTATAGGGATTATTGACAAATTTTTATTTTATATAATTTAAATAATAAAATTTTATTGTGATTTACATTTTTATTATATATACATAATTTAAGTTATGTAAACTTAAATTAAAATGATTTAAGTTTATTGTATTTGGATAGAATTAATTATGATAATATTTTTAAAGGAGTATCTTTATATGAAACACTACAATAAATTAATTGGCAATTACGGTGAATTTGTATCTAGAGAATTTTTAATTAAACAAGGTTATAAAATTATGGATACAAATTTCAAATGTAAACTAGGTGAGATAGATATAATAAGTTTTGTATCTTCTAAAAATTGCATATGTTTTACTGAAGTTAAGAGCCGTTACAATACTTTCTATGGTAGACCTTGTGAATCAATTACATATAAAAAAATCCTCAGATTAAAAAATATAGCACAATATTATATACTAAAAAATAATTTACATAAATTTAATTTTAGATTTGATGTAATAGAAATATTATTTCATATAGAAAATGATACTTATGATATTAATTTAATAGAAAATGCATTTAACTAAAGGCTAACTATTTAATAGTTAGCCTTAGATATCAAACATATTTATTATATTTTTTAAAAAACTTTTTCTATGAATACCTGTATACCCATATTTTTTTATTGCTTCTATGTGATCTTTGGTTCCATATCCTAC
>JAYFRK010000363.1:0-4656 GCA_034925975.1 Clostridium sp. | reverse complement strand
TACCCCAAATTCACCATATAGAGCTTGGTATACAACTAAATCCTCAAGAGTTTCAGAATGCTTAGCTAAATGAAGCACTAAATATTCCTTTCCTTTAAAGTGCTTGTACTTTTTACCTATATTTAATTTTCTATTATTATTTGAAATATACATAGTCTTTCCTCCCAATCTATTTATTCTACTTATTTTTCATATGTTCACTACCCCATTGTGACATAAGGGTAAGTATTGGTATTAGAGTTTTACCTTCTTCCGTTAAAGAATATTCAACTTTAGGTGGAATTACATTATACTGCTTTCTATGAATTAGATTACCACTTTCCAATTCCTTTAATTGTTTACTTAGTGTTTTATGAGCAATAGGTTGTAGATTATCTTTTAATTTGTTATATCTTATTACTTCTTCTTTATATATTTCCCACAGTATAATCCATTTCCACTTACCCTCAACTACGGACATTGTATAATACATTCCACAACTTCCATACTTACTTTCAAATCTATCCATATGGTACTCCTTTACTCACCTTTAAGTTAGTATATAACAAATAAGTGCATACTTACCTATTTTTAAATAATGATATATAATTCATAGCATAAAGTCAATCACATATTTAAATGGGGGTATGATCTATGAAAATACTAGCAATAAACGGAAGTCCGAGAAAAAATAAAAACACCGCTGCTCTTCTTAATAAAGCACTTGAAGGGGCAGCTTCTCAAGGAGCTGAAATAGAACTTATTAATCTTTATGACCTAAATTATAAAGGTTGTATAAGTTGTTTTGCTTGTAAAATAAAAAATGGTGAAAGTTATGGTAAATGTGCTCTAAAGGATGATTTATCACCTATACTTGAGAAAGCTGCAAATGCTGATGCCATTATTCTAGGCTCCCCAATATATTTTGCATCAATTACTGGGGCTATGAGATCTTTTTTAGAAAGATTCATGTTTCAATATTTAGTTTATGATACTGCTTATTCAAGCCTTTTTAGAAAAAAAGTATCAACTGGATTCATTTACACTATGAATGTTAATAATGATCGGATGAAAGATTCAGGATATGATGAATTGTTTAAATATTTAGAAATGGTTATGAAAAGACTTTTTGGTTCTTCTGAATCATTAATTGTCAATGACACATATCAATTCGACGATTATTCAAAATATGTTGCAACATTATTTGATGAGAAGAAAAAAGCAAAAGTTAGAGAAGAACAGTTTCCTAAAGACCTCCAAGAAGCCTTTAATATGGGAGTACGATTTGCTCGACAAGCTAGTATATAAAATCTACTTTATTACAAATAGCATATAAAAAAGCACTCTATCCCACCAAGAATAGTTGTGCTTTTTTGTCTGATTATATTTTCTAAAAATAAACCTAATAGCCCTAAAACTAAAAAACGTTCTAAGGATTGCTTAGTGTTAGCTCACTAAGCTTTTCTTAATTAATAACAAATTACAGGTGTATTTACATTAATATTATCGAATATTGCCTTTGCTACATTGTAAGGTGAATTTATGCAGCCATGGGAACCATTTGTCCTATATATATTTCCTCCAAACACACTTCTCCAACTAGCATCATGAATTCCTATGCCTCCATTAAAAGGCATCCAAAATGTAACAGGTGAAGCATAACCTGGACCTCTCAAAACAGCACCCTTTTGTTTATATTTTAATCTATAAATGCCCTTAGGTGTTGAATGACTATTTCTTACATTCCCTGTAACAACATCTCCATGTACTATTAGTGATCCATTCTTATAAAACCATATATGTTGCTTTGCTATATCTATTTCTACATAGGTATTTCCTATATCGTTCTTAAAAGGAGCAAACGCAGTTTGGCTATATACAGGCTCTTTTGTTATAGTCTCTCCATTTTTTATAGCATTAATTAAGCTTTCCCTTTCTTTAATTTTATTGATAGACCACCCGTAATCACCGCTACCTATACTTATTGTCTTTCCTGATGATGTAACAAAATTTCTTGTTTTACCAACTGTATTATAAGTTTTAGAAAGTCCATCTATATAATCTTTTACTTTTTTTTCATCAATTATAACTTCAAAGTTCTCATCGACCTTAAGCCATTTATTTATTATAGACCTATCTACGGTTTCTTTAGTATCTCCAGAATTATAGGTAATTTTTGAAGCTGCATATTTATTAAGCATGTTTTTAACTTCTATTATTTTTTGTGATTTTGAATCATATTTGGGTTTTATATAACATCCTACTGATTCTAAATCTACTTCACCCTCCATCTTAAGTATTGAATCTACCACATGAGAATATAAAATTTCTTTATTTACCTTATTTCCAAGAATCTCATCTACAATTACGTAGCTATTATTTGTATATTTAAAGCTAGGGTTTTTAGGCTCAATTATGTTCCTACTATCAAAGCAATCAAGTTTATCTATTCGTTCCTTCAATAATTTTTTATCATATGAAGGTTCTATTGTTATTTTAGAATTCTTCGCAGTAAAAAGTGCCGAGATCCATTTAAAAGGATTCTGGCTATCTTTAAATCTCTTAAGCTCTTCATCTAAATTATATTTTAAACCCACATCACTAGCTTTTATTTCTTCACTTTTATTCTCTCGCTCTTTTAATTTTAAAGTGTAATTCTGAAGCTCTGATGTCATTATTATTTTTGCATCCTCTACAGTTTTTCCTGAAACATTAATGGAATTAATTTTGGAACCAAAGTAAAAATGATTCATGAAATATTTCGCCATTCCAAAATAAATAACAAGTAAAATACAAAAAAAAATCATTATACCTTTAACGATTTTTTTACGCTTTTCTATTGGTTCCTTTACCGTTTCTTCTATTACCTCTTCTGTTGATTTTCCTGTTGACTCTTCAATTGCCTTTTCTAGTTCCTTTCCCATAGCACCCACCTCTTTTACTTACAACAAAATTTGCAATTGGTAAATTTTGTATAAAAGTATTTATACTATTCTATTCTATGTGGTCATATTTGTGATTGTGATAATTATTTAAATATAAATTTTATAATTAAATTCACATATTCTAAGAACTAGAAATTCTCTTGATTTTAGCCATTAAATTTTTTCTGAATAAAAAAAAGAATCTACTTTATCAAAGTAAATCCTTCTTTACTAGGTTCCTATTAACAGCAATATTAGATATTTTTAATGAGTTTTTCTTTATTTATATGGTAATCTCCTGAGATATTTTAATTATTTCTCCTCTTTTCGTATCATCCAAACTTTCCAAATACTTGTTAAACTTCTCATGCCACTCTTTCTCACTTTCAGTACCATAATAAGCATCTAAAACTTTATCATTGGAAATACTCTTAATTAATAAAGCTACTTCAAAGTCGTCTAGAGCCTTAAAAATGTCAATAAATTCATCATTAAATATACAATCAGAACTAAATACATCTATAAGATCCTTTAAACTATGAAACTCTTCTCTGATAATCTCTATTTTATCTTCTACTCTATTACAATCTCTAATCTCTTCAGTTATATTCCTAAATTTACTATCATCTAAGCTTTTCCCATCCTCATATTTAAGCACATTTCTCTCAGGCTTGTTCAAAGTGATAAATATATTTTCTAAGGTATCAGTTTCAATATATCTCTTTATTTCATGGGCAATCTTGCAAGCAGTCTTATTTATATATTCAGTAAAGCTTTTATCTTTAATCAAAAGCTTCTGACTAAGTTTTTCTGCAGCTCCAAGAATCAATCTCATAGACTCCACTTGAGATAAGTTTTTCATGATACTTTTAAGATATACTCTATCCCCTTTAACTATCCCTAAGGACTTTTCCTCTTTTCCTGCTAAAATGCACCCTAGATAGTTAGTAAAAACTAACTGAAAAATATTAATTAACATGTGATTAGAATCTTGGTTAAAGCCTTTCAGTAAAGCTTCAATTTCTGAACTATCAAAGTATGAACAGAACTTATTTTCAAAAATTATTTTATTTAAATAATCCTCTATATATTCAACCCCTACTAAATCTCTTTCATCAATAGCTAGTGGATAATCTATAGAACCTGGAGTTTCATGGCTAGCAAACCTAATATCATATTCTTTAAAAAATAATGGAATTCCATAATCAATGGTATCTATATAAGCATAATTCTCTGTTTTCATTCTAGTTTCTTTTACAATCTCAAGTAATCTTTCACATTCACCTACTTTATCTTTTAGTATTTTCTCACCTTGAGCAAATAAATGCTTTATTTCCTTCTCTTTAATTAAAGTTATACTTTCCTTTACTGTTGACTGATTCTTTAAAAATAGTCCTAGTGTATAATAAATAGACAACATAATTTGCTCTGCAATCTCTACCCTAACTGAAGAACTTTTATTTTTTGTGTAGTAACCAACTATTTCTGTTAGAATGTTTACAACTTGGAGTTGAATACCCTCAATTTCTTTTATGTTCAATAAATTATTAGAGTTAGATACCTTCAGCAGAGATTGAAAATAATGTTCTTTACTTAATAAATTTTCAAAATCATATTCAATATCAATAATAAAATTATCCATTATTCCTATTCATCTCCATTAACATTTAAATAATCAGTCACTTCATACTTTATATTATGAGATATCTTATCTAAGTATTTATATCTAAGAAGATCCAAATCTCCATGGCAT
>JAYFRK010000390.1:0-5735 GCA_034925975.1 Clostridium sp. | reverse complement strand
ATAGATAAAGTTAAAAAAATAAAACATGCGATTAATAATAGCCAGAAAAGCAAACAATACATAATATAGTGTTTATACGATTGGAGGGAAAATTAGTGAACATAAAAAAAGTACTTTTAGATTTTATGAGAGAACAGGCATATAAACCTATGGATATACAAGAGTTGGCCCAAGTTTTTGGTATATCAAAATCTGACATGAAAGATTTTAAGGATATACTAAAGTCTATGGAAAAAGAAGGAAGCGTAATAAAAACAAGAACAAATCATTATGGTGTTCCAGAAAAGATGGGACTCATTGTTGGAAGACTTCAAGGGCATCAAAGAGGGTATGGTTTTGTTATACCGGATGATGGAAGTCCAGATTTGTTTATTATATCTTCATATATGAATGGCGCTATGAATGGAGACAGAGTAGTAGCTAAAGTGCTTAGAGAAGAAAATAAGGGCAAGAAACGTGAAGGTGAAATAATAAGAGTTACAGAAAGAGCAAATGATACAATAATTGGAGTTTACGAAGCAAGCAAAAATTTCGGTTTTGTAGTTCCAGAGGATAAGAGAATACATCAAGATATATTTATACCTAAAGATCACTCAAATGGAGCTTCTCAAGGAGACATAGTAATAGTTAAAATAACTCAATGGCCAGAAAAGAGAAGAAATCCAGAGGGTGAAATTAAAGAAATTCTCGGCAAAAAGGGAGAAAAGGGAATTGATATTCTCACAATTATAAAGAAATTCAAACTTCCAGAAGAATTTCCACCAAAAGTTCAAAGTTATGCACAAAATATATCTCAAGAAATACCACCAGAGGAATATGAAAATAGAGAAGATTTAAGAGATATTAAAATGGTTACCATAGATGGAGAAGACGCTAAAGACTTAGATGATGCTGTATCAATACAAAAGCTTGAAAATGGCAACTATTATCTAGGAGTTCATATTGCAGACGTATCTCACTATGTTAAAGAAAAAAATCCACTGGACAAAGAAGCATTAAAAAGGGCTACATCAGTTTATCTAATTGATAGAGTTATCCCAATGCTGCCAAGAGAATTATCAAATGGAATTTGTAGTTTGAACCCTAAAGTAGATAGACTTGCTATGTCTTGTTTTATGGAAATAAACAATCAAGGTAAAGTTGTGGATTATAGAATTACCAAGAGTGTAATAAAGACAAATGAAAGAATGACATATACTGATGTAACTAAGATATTAAGAGATCATGATGAAGAACTTATAGAAAGATATAATTACTTACATGAAGACTTTAAAGTAATGGAAGAGTTATGTGATATTTTATATAAGAAAAGAATAAGAAGAGGAGCTATTGACTTCGATTTTGAAGAATGTAAAATTATATTAAATGACAATGGAAAGCCTGTAGATATCAAGCCATATGAACGAGCAATTGCCAATAGAATAATTGAAGAATTTATGCTTGTATGTAATGAAACAATAGCAGAGCATATGTTCTGGACTAAGTTGCCTTTTGTATATAGAGTGCATGAAGATCCAGATGAAGAAAAGCTTCAAAGATTTAGAACATTTGCTTACAACTTAGGGTACTTTATAAAAGCCAGCAATGAAGTACATCCAAAGGCATTACAACAAATAGTAGAAGAAGTAAGAGGAAAGAAAGAAGAAACTGTGGTAAATACATTGTTGCTTCGTTCATTAAAACAAGCAAGATATTCACCAGAATGTATAGGTCACTTTGGGCTTGCAGCTAAATATTACTGTCACTTTACATCACCAATAAGAAGATATCCAGACTTAATTATCCACAGAATAATTAAAGAATCTATATATGGAGCAGTTGATGATGATAGATATAAGCAGTTACAAAAGGCAGTAGATTATGCAGCTATTCAATCATCAGATATGGAGAGAATTGCTGTAGAAGCTGAAAGAGAAGTTGACGACTTGAAGAAAGCTGAATATATGAGTGAAAGAATAGGAGAAGAATACCATGGAATAGTATCTTCAGTAACCAACTTTGGAATGTTTGTTGAACTTCCAAATACAGTAGAGGGATTAGTTCACATTAGTAATATGGATGATGATTACTATGTATATGATGAAGAACATCTATGCTTAATTGGTGAGAGAACTAAGAGAATATATAGACTAGGTGATGAAATAAGAATTAAAGTTGCAAAAGTAGACTTAGATTCCTATGAAATATACTTTGATATATTAAAAAATGAAGATGAAACTGATGAATCAGTAGAGGAATTGCCTAAGATACCAATTTCAAAATTGAGTGAAGATGAAATTAAGGATGCCATTAATGAGGAAAAATTAGATAAGAAAATAGATGACTTGTTGGTATAGCTTGACTAATAATTTATGACAGTGTATAATATATACCCACAAACGACTATTTAGAAGTAGGTGTTAATATGGGGAAAGATAATAAAAGTAATAGTCTTGCACAAAACAGAAAAGCATATCATGATTACTTTATAGATGAAGTTTTTGAGGCAGGTATTGCTCTTGTAGGTACAGAAGTTAAGTCAATAAGAGGCGGAAAAGCCAACTTAAAAGATAGTTATGCTCAAGTTAAAAATGGAGAAATTTTTGTTTGCAACATGCACGTAAGTCCATATGAAAAAGGAAATATATTTAATAAAGATCCATTAAGAGAAAGAAAGTTATTACTTCATAAAAAAGAGATAGATACTTTATTAGGGTATACAGCTCAAAAGGGATTTACATTAATACCATTAAGCCTTTACTTGAAAAAAGGAAGAGTTAAACTTGCACTTGGAGTAGCAAGAGGTAAAAAGAATTATGACAAGAGAGATGCTATAGCGGAAAAGAGTGCAAAAAGAGATATAGACAGACAAATGAAAGAAAGATATAGATAGGCCTTGAAGTTTAAGGCCTTTTTTTATTTATCACACTGATTTATAAGTCCGCATAATCTATAATATACCAATTTTATGCGGAGGATTAGCATGACAATAACTTTAAATGCATTACACTATGTTTATTTAGTATTTATACTTGTGATTATTGTAGCTATGATAAAGAAAAGGGATATATCATTAATATGTATATTAGGAATACTTGTTCTGGGGCTAATCGGGACAGGCTCCTTATATAAGTCTGTTATGGCAGTATTCAATAGCTTCATCTATGCAACAAAGGAATTAATGCCTACAATACTCATAATTTCTGTTATAACTGCTATGAGTAATGTACTAGTTACATCAGGTATAAATGAAGAGATGGTGCATCCATTTAAAAAGATAATAAAGTCTTACTGGGTGGCATATTGGATTATAGGATTAGTTATGATGGTACTTTCATGGTTTTTCTGGCCTTCACCAGCTGTTGCTCTTATAGGTGCACTTTTTTTACCTATAGCTAAAAAAGCAGGACTTCCAGCTATGGGAGCAGCTGTAGCAATGAACCTATTCGGACATGGTATAGCACTATCTAGTGACTATATAATTCAGGCAGCCCCTAAGCTTACAGCAGATGCTGCTGGAGTTGAAGTGTCAAAGGTAATAAGAGCAAGTATTCCATTAACTATTACAATGGGACTAGTAACTACAATAGCTGCATTTTATATGATAAGAAGGGATATCAAATCTGGAGAATTATCAATTCAAAATGAAGCTGAAGAAGTAGTAAGAGATAATCCAGAGCATTTAATTAGATCAGAGATTACTAGAAAAATTTTAGCTCTAATTATATTTGTTTTGTTTGCCTTAGATATACTTGTAATGTATAAAGCAGAACTACAGGGGGGAGATGCTACTGCTATAATAGGAGGAACAGCGGTTTTTATACTAAGCTTAATCTCCATAATAACTTACAAGAAGGATTCACTAGAAGAAATCACAAACAATTTAATTAAGGGATTGCAGTTTGGATTTAAAATATTTGGTGTAGTTATACCAGTAGCTGCTTTTTTCTACTTAGGTGATTCTGCATTTAACGATATATTTGGTAAAATACTTCCTGGAAATTCTAGTGGTATAGTAAATGATTTAGGAGCTGCTCTAGCAAGTACAGTTCCATTAAATTCAATAGTTGCGTCTATTACTTCAACTACAGTAGGAGCTATAACTGGATTAGATGGTTCGGGATTTTCGGGAATTTCATTAGTAGGATCTATAGCTAGATTATTTTCAACGGCAATAAATGGCGGAGTAGAGACATTGACTGCTCTTGGGCAAATAGCTGGCATATGGGTTGGTGGAGGTACTGTAGTGCCATGGGCTCTAATACCTGTAGCGGCAATATGCGGTGTGGATGTATTTGAATTAGCTAAAAGAAATTTAAAGCCAGTAGCCATAGGTTTAACAGTTACTACTATAGTAGCTATGTTCTTAATTTAGGCATGAATTTTTAAGTTGATAGTGTTAGTGGATAAAAGGTAATAACTAATTTCAAATTGCTGATTATTATTTTGATAACTAGTAATTAGCAATTCTAATTAAAAATCGGAAAAGTAAAAAAATCTAATGGACAATGTACAGTAAATTTACATTGTCCATTAATAATTATATTTTTTGAACATGATAGTAAGATTTACTGTAGTGGAAACTTATATATAGGTTATAAAAAACTAACTCATGTAACTCAAAAATCCTATTGATATCTCTTTACTCATGATGTATTATACTAAATGTGAGCTGGTTGAAGCTTGTTGACAATAGAACAAAATGATGTTAAAATAGTATATTACAAGAACGATTTTGAAAACTGAATATATACTGCTTTATAACAAAGCAATATATCACATGGGGGCGTACATGGCTTTCGACGGGGGTATGTTGTGCTGCAGAAGCGAGTCGATGGTTTCCTGGACCAGCGTTAAAAAACTGGGAATTAAAGATAAACGCAGAAGACAATTTTGCATTAGCAGCCTAGTTAGCTGCTCGTCCTACCTTTGAGTCCCACGACTTAGGATAGGGCGTCAATTAGTGGGGAACCGAGCCTAGAAAAGCTTTGACCTAGGAACGGAATTTATGAAGCTACTGAAATCTCAACCCTGTCAGTAGGGGTGAGATAGAGGGAATGTCAAAATACTGACTGCACTCGGAGATGCTGCGGTGTTGCTGCTTTCGGACAGGGGTTCGATTCCCCTCGCCTCCACCATACATAAAGGGAATGCTTATTTAAATTAGAACATAGTTAAAGAATCAACGCTATGTATCAGTTTCAGTTACTGATATATAGCGTTTTTTTATCGTTAGGTTCTATTTTCCCAATACCGCGAAACTGTTTGTTGTAACAGTCGTTGCCCTAACCACCACGCAATTAAGTACTACAATATTGGAAAAATCCGATTAGAGTTTAAGTACCCTAGTTGATTTCATTAAAAAGAAGGCTAATACCTGCGGATCAGTTGATTCTCATATACGGTAGCACGTTTGTTAATCTGAATGTCCACCATACATATCCATAATTAAAATGATATCAATTTTATCTTCGTATACAACAACCTTTTGTACGTAAGTTTGGATGATCCTTTTTTGGTCTTCCAAACTTTTATTTTTAATGTGCATATCTTTTGATAAATAATTATTTGTAATTTCAATTGAAGGCGTATTGATCTTCAACTGTAATTTAGCTTCATCAATTCTATTACAAATAGTAACTTTCTCCTTTTCAAATTTTCTTCTAAAGAAGGATTACGCATTCCATCTGCTATTGCATCACAATTGTTATTAATTTTATTACTATTTTATTAAGATTTTTCAAAATCTTTGATAT
>JAYFRK010000476.1:0-3656 GCA_034925975.1 Clostridium sp. | reverse complement strand
GTTATTGTTGCTATCTTTTACTGATATTATTTTATTAGCTGGTACTTCACCATAGCCTATATCATCTATGTTTATCTTCCACAGTCCACCTTTAGTTCCGTCAAAATAGTATATATATCCGTCTACAACATTTATATAATTTGCATTGTCTAGAGTAATTCTAGTTAGGCTGCTTCCATCATTTTTTATTCTGTACATATCTCCTTTGCTAAGGAAATATACCCAGCCATTATATATGTTTATAAAGGATACTTCATCGGAAGTAAGCTGTATATTTTGTCCATCTTCTAAGGATTCCTTATAAAGCCTTCCTCCATCATTTAGATTTGAATAGTATACCCATTTTCCATCTATTGCTGCAAGTCCCTTGTTCATTATATTTCCAGTAGAATTTCCTCTAGAGGTATTTTTGTCCTCCATTACATTAAGAGTTAATTTTACACTTCTTGTGTAGCCTTCCACTGTACCATAATATACGTATACCCCAGGGGTTGTAGTATCCACTTCATAATTATCCCAAATAACTTCTAATTGTCTTGTGTTGCCATTAGTCATTTTAGCGCTTAAAGTTGATGGAAGGGTAAAGTTGACCCCCTTATTTATATTTTGAAAAATATCATCAATTTTTTCTATGGTAACTAAATTACTATTACTCATAGTAAAATTTTTATTGGATAAATTATAATAATAATCACTTACAGGAAGATAAAAATCGTAAGTTCTCCATTTAGGAAGATACAGCGTAGTTAGTGATGTTAAATTTTTTAGTGGAGTAATATCATTAATAGAATTATTATCATCTAATTTAAGACTTTTTAGATTATTTAATTCCTTTAATGGCCCTACATCACTTAGTGAATTATTGCTAAGCCACAAGGTATCCAAATTTTTCAACCTTCCTAAAGCACTTATATCACTTATACTGTTATCTGATAAGTCTAGTATTTTTAGATTATCTAAATTTCCTACAGGTTTAATATCATTTATGGTTTTTCCTTTTGCCTTTAAGCTAGTTAAGTTGACAAAATACTCTATTCCATCAAATCTAGTTATACCGTAAGGTGATAAGTCTAAATTAGTAATATTTTTTATATCCTTATAATAAACATCTCCACCTGCATTGCCTATAATTGAGTTAATAGCATTTTTTAATGGATCGTTTGGATTATTCTCACTGTTATCCTTATAGAATTTTACTACTACACTATCTAAATCAATAGTAAAATCTTTATTTTGTAGTTTTTCATAGTAAGGCACTATATAGGAATAATCTGTTACAAGAAGATTGCCTCCTAGGAAAAGCTCCTTTAAATTAAACATATATCTTAAATAGCTTAAATCTGCTACTGGAGTAGGTTGTCCTGCTACAACAGTATCATAACCAACTTTATTATTATATAAACTTAAATATTCAAGATTAGTTAGAGTACTTAACTCATTTATTCTCTGTATAAGGTTATTTGATAAATCAAGCCTTTTAAGTAGGATTAAGCCATTTAATGAACTTATATTAGCTATCTTATTATTAGATAAGTCTAAATTTGTTAAACCTGTCAAAGCAGCCAGAGAATTATTTCCTGTAATACTTACAATACCATTATTGTGAAGTATTAAGGTTTCTAAATTAGTTAATGAAGTTATAGGTTTAATATTAACTATGCTGTTATTACTTAAATCTAAATATTTTAATGCTGCAAAATACTCTATTCCGCTTATATCCGCTATATTTTTATTTTGTAATTCTAATTTTTCAATGCTTCTTACATCTCTTCCGTAAATATCTCCAGAATATTTTTTTAGAATTTCCCTTACAGCCTCTTCAAAACTTTTATCTAAGAAATTTATCTTTTGATTTAAATTTATTTCCTTATCTAAGTTTAAATTTGTAATATCCAAATCTGCTAATTTAGGAAAAGTGTTTATTGTGCTGAGTAAAAGCCCTGAATCTGTTATACCGGTATATCCAATATTCAAATAAACTAAATTCTTCATATAATTTTTTAATGGTTCAATAGAAGTTAAACTGGAGTTACCCTTTAAATTCAGCTTTAACAAATTATTAAGGCTTGTTAGTTTTTCTAAATTACTAGAGATATAATTATCACTTAAATCCAAGTCAGTTAATTTTACTAAGTCCTTTAAATAAGTTAAATCTGAGCCATATACATTAGCCTTACTTAAATATAGTTTCTCCAGCTTTGTTAAACTGCTTAAAAAACTTTTATTATAGGATGTGGTATTGTTTAAGTTTAGCTCTTTTAAACTTTTTAAATACTGCAGCTCACTAAAGTCACTGGTTTTAATTCCTGATAAATTCAGCTTTTCAAGAGAAGTTAAATGTTTTATTCCTGTTAAATTATATATACTTGCATTACTTAAATCCAATTCTCTAATACCAGTAAGATCCTTATAATACAAGTCGCCGCTAGGTTTTCCTATTTCTTTTCTTATAATTTGATTTAAATTAGCATCTGTAATTGAAACAGGGTAATTTAAGTTAAAATCCTTATCAATTAATTTATCATAAAAACTAGAAACGTAACTATAGTTTGTAATATCATTTCTACTTAAATATAAGGTTTTTAAATTAGTAAGATTTTTTAAATAGGATATGTCATCTAAATAATTATCATCTAGTTTTAAATAGGTTAATCTAGTCAAATTGCTTATGCCGTTTAACTTTGAAATTTTATTTTTTCCTAAATCAAGATTTGTAAGATTATTTAAATTACTTAGTGAATCTATATTTTGAATTTTATTCCCTCTCAAATATAGCTCTTTTAAATTATATAAGCCTTTTAAATCTGAAATATCTTCCACTTGATTATTTTCTAAATTAATCTTTTCAAGACTATATAAGCTTTTTATTGGAATAAGGTCTTTAACTTTATTACCGCTTATATATAGATTTTTAAGATTAGTGAAATAGCTTAACCCCTCTAGGCTTTCTATATCCTTATTATTTAAATATAAATTTTGAACATTTGTTACATCTTCCTTAAATATTCCACCTTTAGGTTTACTTATAGCTTTTCTAACTTCACTTTCTAAATTGCTGTCTTTAAAATATATAAAATCATTTACTATAAAAGGCACAGTCACCTTTTGGTTAAGCTTTTTTCCTTGGCTAGATTTTAGCCCTGGTAGAATAACTATAGAGTAATTTTTATTTTTTTCATATCCATAATAAGGGTAGCTCACTTCTACAGTTTTTCTGTCATTTAATATTGTTATGTTTACATTGATTCTATTGTTGTTATAGTCTTGAAGATATATGTAATCCTTTATATTGTTATTGTCAATACTGCTGCTTAATGAATCATTAAAAGTTATTTTCCACACTTTTCTAGTGTTATCAGTATATTTGCTTTCCCAATTAACTGTGGTACTTAATGCCATTATACTTTTTGGAAAAAGGGAAACACATAGCATTGCTACGAGAAAGGCTGCTGTAAACTTTCTTGTTTTCACAAATTTTTCCTCCTTTATATGCTATCTCTTAACTATGGAAGGGTTAATTGAAAGTAAAGACTAATAGGTTATACCTACTAGTCTTTACTAGTACCTATCTAGGTACTGCCACTGTAACTATTTCTGAATCAACAAATTCTCCATTTACTTTAGCTTTAAGTTTAACTGTTACATTAGTTTCATTT
>JAYFRK010000595.1:0-3235 GCA_034925975.1 Clostridium sp. | reverse complement strand
AGTTAAAAGGAGAGGTTCTAGGCATGGATAAACAATGGTTAGAAATTGAAATTGTTACTAGTAGTGAGGCAGCTGATGCTGTAACAGGTATATTATACAATACTGGAGTTCAAGGAGTAGCAATAATAGACTCTAAAGATGTAGAGGAAAAAAAGCAAAGCTCAGACGGATTTGATTGGGTAGAAGTAGATTTCTTAGAAATAAAAGATGGAGCTATAGTAAAAGCTTATTATAAAGAAGATGAGAAATTTAATGAATATCTTCAATATGTGAAAGAAAGCATTATGAATTTAGAAATGTTTGGACTAGATAAGGGAGAGGGCAAAATAACAGTTAAGAAGGTAAATGAAGAGGATTGGGAAAATAACTGGAAGGTTTATTATAAGCCTACTAAGGTTGGAAAAAGAATAGTAGTTAAACCTACATGGGAAGACTACGAAAAGTTAGAAGATGAAGTTATAATAGAATTAGATCCTGGTATGGCTTTCGGTACAGGAACTCATGAAACTACTAGACTTTGTATGCAAGCTCTTGAAAAATACGTGAAGAGCGATTCTACTGTGTTTGATATAGGAACAGGATCTGGAATACTTGCTATTACTGCTGCAAAACTAAATGCAAAGAAGGTTATAGGAGTAGACCTTGATCCAGTGGCTGTAGACGCAGCTAAAGAAAACGTAGGTTTAAACAATTTAAATAATATAGAAATACTTTACGGCAACCTAATGGATGTAGTAGATGGTAAAGCAGATATTGTAGTAGCAAACATTCTTGCTGATATAATCAAAATACTAGCAGAAGATGTTAAAAAATTTGTGGTAGAAGGTGGATGTTTTATAGCATCAGGAATCATTTTGGATAGAAAAGATGATGTAATAGAAAAACTCAATGAATGTGGATTTAGCATAGAAGAGGTAAATACAGATGGTGAATGGTGTTGTATAGTTGCTAAGGCTTAAGAAAAGGAGAATTCAGCCATGCATAAGTTTTTTGTAAATATAGACAAAATATATGACAATAAAGCTATAATTGAAGGCGATGATGTAAAACATATATATAAGGTTTTAAGATTAAAAGAAGGAGAAACAGTAAATGTAAATAATTGTAATGGAGAAGAGTTTCTTGGTACTATAGAGAGTATAAGCAAAACTAAGGTAGAAGTTAAACTGTCAAATAAGCTAGAAATAAATAATGAAAGCCCTATTGACATTTATTTATATCAAGGCCTTCCAAAATCTACTAAGATGGATTTGATAGTGCAAAAATGTACAGAATTAGGAGTTAAAGAAATTACTCCTGTAATAACTGAAAGAGTTATATCTGCCTTAGGAGATATAAAAAAAGATAATAAAAAAGTAGAAAGATGGAATAGGATAGCTTTTGAAGCTTGTAAGCAAAGTAAGAGAACTCTAATACCAAATATTAATGATTCTATAGACTTTATAGAACTTTTAGATAATTTAAAAGAAATGGATTTAATAGTAGTAGCATATGAAAATGCTGAAAATTACGGAATAAAGCAAATGGTTAGAGATATAAATAAGCAAGTTAAAAAGATAGCAGTAATAATTGGACCAGAAGGTGGATTTGAAGAAGAAGAAATATTGAGTTTAAAAAATCTAGGTGCCTATATTGTAACGCTTGGTCCAAGAATACTTAGAACTGAAACTGCAGGATTTACTTGTGTAAGTTTGCTTATGTATGAATTGGGAGATTTAGGAGGAGAAATTTAATGAAGGTTGCTTTTGCTACATTAGGGTGTAGAGTAAATCAATACGAATCAGAAGCAATGGCTGAAAAGTTTATAAAAAGTGGATATGAAGTAGTATCTTTTGATGAAATAGCTGATGTATATGTAATAAATACTTGTACTGTTACAAATATGAGTGATAAAAAATCACGTCAAATGATATCAAGGGCAAAACGAAAGAACAAGGATGCTATAATTGCAGCTGTTGGTTGCTATGCTCAAATAGCACCTGATAAGATATCTGAGATAGGAGATGTAGATGTAGTTTTAGGTACTAGAAATAAGGGAGAAATAGTCTATTGGGTAAATAGAGCTAAAGAAGAAGAAAATCCTATTATTGCAGTTGGAGATGTTTTAAAAAATAGAGTATTTGAAGATTTGAGAATAGAAGAATATCAAGATAAGACTAGAGCCTTTTTAAAGATTCAAGATGGATGTAATAATTTTTGTTCCTATTGTTTAATTCCTTTTGCTAGAGGTGCAGTATGCAGTAAATCTCCTGATGTAGTGGTAAAGGAAGTAAAGGAATTAGCTAAACATGGGTTTAAAGAAATAGTTCTGTCTGGAATAGATATATCCTCTTATGGAGCAGAATTAGAAGGGGATTGGAATCTATTCCGCATACTTCAAGAAATTGATAATATAGATGGTGTAAATAGAATAAGAATAGGTTCAATAGGACCAGAAGCCTTCCACGAAGGCATAATTAAAGAGATGGGCAAATTAAAGAAATTATGTCCTCATTTTCATTTGTCTCTTCAAAGTGGATGCGATGAAACATTAAAAAGGATGAATAGAAAATATAATACAGAACAATATAAGAATATAGTAAATTCACTTAGGGATAGCATTAGTGATGTTTCCATAACAACAGATGTAATTGTTGGATTCCCAGGAGAGACAGAAGAAGAATTTGATACAACCTATAAATTCTTAAAGGATATAAAGTTATCTAAAATGCATATATTTAAGTTTAGTCCAAGAACGGGGACTAGGGCAGCGCTTATGGAAAATCAAGTTGATGGCAATATAAAAGATGAGAGAAGTAAGGCTCTTATAAAACTTAATAAAGAAAATGAGAAAGAGTTTATGGAAGGTTTTATAGGAAGAAACATGGAAGTTTTGTATGAACAAAAAAGTAGTGATATAGAATCTAGTTATGAAGGATATACACCAAACTACATAAAGGTAATAGCTAAGTCCGAAAAAGATTTAAGAGGAAAAGTTATACCTACTAGATTAAATAAAGTTGCTGATGATTATATTGTTGGAGAAATAATTTAAGAAAAAAGTAAATTTTTTAGAAGGAAAAATAATAATAATGTTGAATATAAAACACATGGGTAAGGAGGTGATCAGCATGGAAGATTGCATCTTCTGTAAAATTATTAATGGAGAAATCCCTTGTAAAAAAGTGTATGAAGATGATATAGTGCTAAGCTTTGAGGATATTAATCCAGCAGCACCAGTGCATGTCCTCGTAGT
>JAYFRK010000142.1:0-4028 GCA_034925975.1 Clostridium sp. | reverse complement strand
AAGAAGTTTAGAGAATATGAAAGCCATAGCATAATTTATGCTATGGCTTTTCTCTAATACTTATTTTTAATTTATAGGGTTCTGTAAACATATCATATACAGAATTTTCAATTATGCAATGCCTAACTGTAAACAAAAATCCATTATTAACTGGATAAGCTACTTCCTTACTATTCATCATTACAAGTATTTCATCATTAGTTAATTCTTTTTCAATATTGTTTTCTGGAAGTGCTTTGCCGTTAATATCTTTAAATTCAAATATTACTCTCATAAGTTTTCCTCCTTAAAAGTCGTTAGCAAAACATTTTAAACTAATGCCATAAACTCTTTATTTTATTACAGCATTTATGCTTTACCAATCAATCTTAATAAAGGTCATAACAGCTAAGCTTGCTCACTATAGTGCTAAAAAATCCAGCAGCTATATTTTCCATTAGTTTTTTACTTTTTGCTTAAGGATTTTTTCTCTAAATCTTTTAAATCATTCATAATACCTATAAAATCCTCACTTTTCCTAATTAAATCAAAGACTGGCTGTTCGAAAATTCTAAATACATTTTCATACAAATTCATTGTTATTGTAGGTTTTCCATCTGGAATTTCATTAAAGCACCAAACATTTCTAAACTTACCTGGTTTGTTAATATCATTGTTTCTCATATCTTCTACCATCTTTTGCAGTATAGCAATGCTCTTTTCCACCTCATTAAATTTCAAATAAGTTTCTGCAAAATTTAAATATTCCATTGATAACCCTAGCACTGACTCCCCTTCGGTGGAAAGTACTTTTTTAATATCAATAGCTAAATTATAATATCTTTCTGCCATATTTAAATCTTTTTCATCTTTAATATAGGAATTAGCTAGTCCTATACATATAAGGGTTATATCATTTATATTCTTATACATTTTGCTTTGAAACAACTCTCTAGCTTTTTTAGTTTCGCCTTTTTTAATATATATACTTGCAAGTATATCATTAGGATCACACTGACTTTTATGAATTTTATTTAGAGCATCTATTGCTTTATCTTCTTCTCCAATTGATGAATAGAGAGCGCCAAGCTGGAATAATGCAGCTTCAACTAAGTCCATTCTACTACAATTTTCAGCTACACTCTCAAATAATTCAATAGAATAACTTAGCATATTCATATGATTTTCCTCATGATTTTCTTTCCATGAGTACATACTAAATAAAAATCCTATTCTAAGCTTTAGGAAATAGCTTCCTGGATGCTTTAGTATATAACTTTTGCTTTTCTCTATTGCTTCATCTAAATTGCCATTACTAAAAATTGCTTCACACTCACTGAATATCTTCATAACTTCATCATCGGAAAGTTCAATTTTAAAGTTTAATAGTCTATCTATAGACACATTAAATAAAGTTGCAAGAGTAGGTAATAAGGTTATATCTGGATAGCAAATTCCACTTTCCCATTTTGATACTGCTTCTGTTGTAACTCCAATAAAATTTCATAGCTGATCTTGAGTAATACCTTTTTCTTTTCTTAATTTAAAAATAACTTCACCTATTGGTAATTTATCCATACATTATCACTCCATAATTTTATTATAAGGCCTTATAAATTTAGTATATCTTAATCCATCCTATACACCAATGGATGCATAGTTAAACATTATCTACAAAATTTAACTACTGGTTAAGTTTTCATGACAGTATTCTAAATTTTGGTTATAATATATAGTAACCTAAAGAAAAAACATATACCTTGAGAGGAGTTTTATTATGAACAATACTTTTTTAGAAAAATATGCAGAACTTGTAGTAAAAACTGGTATTAACATTCAAAAAAATCAAATCCTTGTTATATCAAGTCCAATAGAATGTGCTTTTTTCACTAGAAAAATAGCTGAAATAGCCTATAAAGAAGGTGCAAAGGATGTAGTCATAAATTGGGGAGATGAATTATTCTCAAAAATTAGGTTCTTGAATGCTCCAGAAGAGGTTTTTGAGGAATTTCCTGAATGGCAAAAGGAGTTCTATTTATCCTATGTAAATCAAGGAGCAGCTTTCTTAAGTATATCTGCCTCTGATCCAGAACTTATGAAAGATGTAAATCCTGAAAGAATGTTAAAAGCAAGAAGAACTAGTAGTGTTGCGCTAGCAGAATATAGAGAAAAACTTATGAGCAATAAAAATGTGTGGAGCATTGTATCAGTTCCTACAAAAGCTTGGGCAACAAAGGTATTTCCAAATCTATCAGAGGAAGAAGCTATTAATAAACTTTGGGAATATATATTCAAAGCTGTTAGAGCTGATAAAGAAGACCCTGTGCTTGCTTGGGAAGAGCATAAAAATAACTTAAACAAAAATATTTCATTTTTAAACAATAATAAATTTAAATATCTAAAATATAAAAATTCCCTAGGCACAGATTTAAAGATAGAGCTTCCTGAAGGCCACATATGGCTAGGTGGTTCAGACTATACACCTGATGGCTTAGAGTTTATTGCAAATATGCCAACAGAAGAAGTATTTACTCTCCCTAAAAAGGATGGAGTCAATGGAACAGTAGTAAGCTCTATGCCTTTAAATAGCAATGGAAACTTAATTGAAAACTTCTCAATTACATTTGAAAATGGAAAGATTGTAGATTTTAAAGCTGAAAAAGGCTATGATACCCTTAAGAGTATTATTTCAACTGATGAAGGATCTCACTATCTTGGTGAAATAGCCTTAGTTCCTTATGATTCACCTATTTCAAACTTAAAAACAATATTCTTTAATACTCTTTTTGATGAAAATGCATCTTGTCATTTAGCCATTGGAAATGCATACCCAGTATGTATAAAAGATGGTGAAGAAATGAGCAAAGAAGAATTAGATAAAAATGGAGTAAACTCTTCTCTTACCCATGTAGACTTTATGGTAGGGACAAAAGATCTCCAAATCATAGGGGTTACATCAGAAGGCAATGAAATACAAATATTTAAAGATGGAAACTTTGCATTTTAAATGATATGGACTGCTTAATTTAAGCAGTCCCTTATTTTGTATATTTAAGAAATCCATCCTCCATAATTAATTGAATCTTTCCTGTTTCATTTAAATATTCCACATATGACCTTAACATTCTTTCTATTACGGAATATCTTTCAATGCTTATTACCCGAATATTAAAATCTTTAATAACAGACTTCATAACTTGCTATATTTTATATCTTCTACGGCAACAGAATCTGTACTCAAAAAATTCGCCACTTTTCCACTTCCATTAGTCTTGAGAAAAGCATCAGTTTTAATATCAGATTGTACTATTTTATTAGTATAAGCAGCATTGTCTTTTGCATTAGTAAGCATTATGCAACTTAAAACTATTAATATACCTAAGCCTTTAACAGAAAATTTATTAGTCTTTTTATTAAACAATGAAATCATAATAATTCTCCTTTTTATCCCTATTTTACTTGATAATATTTCCATTGTCCCTGCAATACATTTTTTTCTTGAAGCTATTCTTAACAAATGTATAATGGTGTAACCATATGAGGATTGTTCTTTATCGTCCATGCACCTCATTGCCATAGCATCACATGCCATTTCACAATCTTCATGCATTTTATAAAAACCGTACCATATGATTGGGTTAAACCAATGTAATATTTTTAAAAATACAATTAACCACATTATCTTTTCTCTTATAATGTGAAAGTTCATGAAGAATAATATGTTTTAACTGGTCATTGCTTATTTTTCCTAACATATCTTTAGGTAAAAGCAAAATAGGTTTGGTAAATCCCAAAAGTGAAGGGATAGAAACATCACTTGTTAAAACAACTGGTATGTCTCTATTTATTTGGAAATTTTAGGTACATTCTTCACTTTTTCCACCTCATCTACAACTGTAGAATAAAAATATATTTTACAGTTGTAGATGAAAAATTTCAACAACATTTTTCAAATTAACCCCCCATAAAATATTTCAAAATGTGTTACTGGTTATAGCATACAATCCGCCTTCAAATTTTACATATTTATGGTTAAAATACATAAAATG